>DAOOIT010000035.1 GCA_035384565.1 Planctomycetota bacterium
GCGCCCGCGGCTGGCGGGCGCCGCCTGCCCATGCTGTATCAACCCTGTGAGGGGGGGAAGTGATACAGCATGGGTAGATGGGCGAGAATGGGCGATTCTCGCGGCTCCGGCCATGCTCGCTCATCTGCGGGATGAGCAAGCATGGGGGCGGGAATGAATGGCGTGAAGATAGGGCAAGTGGCCACTCGCGCACCAAAGGAGAAGACCGCCTAAAGGCTTGACTCCCAACGGGTTATGGACTCGTTCGTGGTCCCGCCTTCAGGCGGCGTTGCCCTGTCTTGGCGCCATTCGGGGCGGGAATGGCCGGAGAGCGTAAGGCGCTGGGGCATAGATGGTTATGTGGTGGCCCTCGCCGGCGCCCCAGCACCCATCCCACGCTCCCCGATGGCGGCCACGTCAGGATCGCCAAAGCCTGATGAGCCTCATTTCTTGTCCTTGTGCTCCTTGTGGTCGTGGAAGTTGAAGTAGATGTAGGGGTACTGATAGGCGGAGTGGGGGTACTGCCGCATCCAAATCTGGCGCCAGAACAGCGGGTCCAGCGAGGTCGCGTGTCCGGCACCGTAGATGTTCGGGTAGAGGTTCGGCAGGCCATTGCCGAAGAAGACGCGTTCGGGCTGCTGAGTGTAGTTCAGCGGGTCGTTGCTCCGGCCGCCCTGAACCTGCGTGGGGGCGTAGCCGCCGGCCGACCGCTGAGCCGTCACCTGCACGTACTGAGCGTCGTAGGCCTGCCCCGGTCCCGCCGAGAGGTGGACCTCCAGCACGCCGTCCACGACGTGGTCCTCGAACGGCAGAGTGAACGACATGGTCGTCTCGCTGCCCCTCAAGAAGTAGAGGTTGCCGAAGAAGGCCGGCTCGCTTTCCAGCGACTTGGGCAGTTGGTCTGCCTCGGCGGCCGCTTTCTCCATCGCCTCGTTGCGCACGAAGAGCAGGCCGGCTACGTCCTTGTCTCGCGCGGCCGCGTCCACGCGGTAGGCCACCTCGATGGTGAGCGCCGTGGCCGCGAGCGGCACTTTGAAGAGGTAGATGGCTGTGGCCACGGGCCGGGCCTGGCCGTCCTGCGCCTCCGGCGCGGCAAAGCGCAGGCCGCGGGGCAACAGCTTGCTCTCGGCCACCGTGCCGCCGCCGCGTGTGAACGTTCTGTCGGCCTGAGCGGCATAGCGGTAATCGGTGGAGAGCACGCTCGGCGCGGCCAGCGCCGAACTCCAGGCGAATACCAAGGCGATGGCGAGAAGGCTGAAACCAAGAGTCTTGTTGAGATACATGGTCGTTTCCTCCAAGACGCGGGGCCTTGCTCCCCCTATCTACAGTCTATCATGTTAGACGGCCATGTGGCCCAAGTATTCGCCCAAGTCCGCGGGAGGGCGGAGTTCTCTGGGAGGTGGGGTGCGGGGGAGGAGCCGTTTCTTGCGGGAAAGGGCTCCGCCCCACCGTTTCCATTTCCCTACAAGCCGTATTGGCGGATCTTGTTGCGGAGGGTGGTGCGGTGGAGGCCGAGGAGGGCAGCGGTGCGGGCCTGGTTGCGGCCGGTGATGCGCAGGGCCTCGGCGATGACAGCGCGGTCGAGTTCCTCGACCATCAGGTCGTAGAGGGGCGCCGTGCCCTCGGGGTGTGCGGCCATCTTGGCGGCGAGGAGCGCGGCCGCGGCCCGGTGCAGGTCGGCCGCGGGGCCGCCGGGGCCGGGAGCGGACATCCGGGGCAGGTGTTCGGGCAGGATGGCGTCGCCGCGGCAGGCGATGACGGCGTGCTCGAGGGCGTTGCGCAGCTCGCGGACGTTGCCCGGCCAGTCGTGGGCGACGAGCACGTCGAGCGCGGCCTGGCTGATCTGGAGCCGGCGGCCCCCGGCAATCTGGTCGAGGAAGTGGGCGATGAGGAGGGGGATGTCGTCCTTGCGCTGGCGCAGCGGCGGCAGGTCGAGCGTGACCACGTGGATGCGATAGAAGAGGTCCTCGCGGAAGGCGCCCTGGCGGCGCTTGGCCTCGAGGTCCTCGTTGGTGGCGGCGAGGATGCGGACGTCGAGCGAGAGGGTGCGGGTGGAGCCGAGGCGCTCGGTCTGGCGGGTCTCGAGGAAGCGGAGGAGCTTGGCCTGGGCTCCGGCCGAGAGCTCGCCGATCTCGTCGAGGAAGAGCGTGCCGCCGTTGGCCTGCTCGATCTTGCCGGGCTTGGCGCCCGCGGCGCCGGTGAAGGCGCCTGCCTCGTAGCCGTACAGCTCGCTCTCGATCAGGTGCTCGGGCAGGGCCGTGCAGTCCACGGTCACGAAGGGGCCTTTGCTGCGGGGACCGGCCTGGTGGATGGCGCGGGCGGCGAGTTCCTTGCCCGTGCCGCTCTCGCCGCGGATGAGCACGGTGGCGTTGGTGGGGGCGACGGCGCCGATGGTCTTGTAAACCTTCTGCATCGCGGGCGAGTTGCCGACGAGGAGCGGCGCGCCGCCGCGCAACTCGCGTCGCAGGCGGGCCACCTCGTGGCTGAGCTGGCGGCTCTGGAGGGCGCGCTCGATGACCAGCTTCGCCTCGTCGAGGTCAATGGGCTTGGTGAGGTACTCGAAGGCGCCGCGGCGCATCGCCTCGACCGCCGTGTCCATGGTGCCGTGCGCCGTGATGATCAGCACCGCAGGAGGATCGGGGGCGCGCGCGATCTGGGCAAGAACGTCCAGCCCGTCGGCATCGGGCAGCCGGATGTCCAGGATGACGAGGTCCGGCTCGAAGTCGCCCAGGAGGGCCAGGCCGCGCTGGGCGGTGGCGGCGACGGCCACCTCGTGCCCCTCGTCGCCGAGGAAGGCCTGGAAGGCGTGGCACACGCTCTGCTCGTCGTCAATCACGGCGATCCGCGCCACGGGATGCTCCTCTGTCTTGTCTGTCCTGTCTGTCCGATCTGTCGCATCCGTCCTATAGGACCGAGAGGACGGATAGGACGAATGGGACCTATGGGGTCCTTCGGGGCAGGGTGAAACGGAACCGTGTTCCCACGGCCAGGGGCTCGAAGGCGAGCGAGCCGCCGTGGGCCTCGATGAGGGTGCGGCTGACGCCGAGGCCGAGGCCGCTGCCGCCGCGCTTGGTGGTGAAGAAGGGCTCGAACACCTTGCCGGCGATCTCGGGCGGAATGCCGTGGCCCGAGTCGTCGAACTCGGCCACCACCTCGCGCTCGGTGGCGCGGGTGCGGGCGACGAGGGTGCCGCCGTTGGGCATGGCCTCGGCGGCGTTGAGCACGAGGTTGAGCACCACCTGGCGGACGCGCGGCGCGTCGAGCGGCACGGCGGGCAGGTCCGGGGCCAGCTCGCGACGCACGGCGATGCCGGCGTGTTCGAGCTGGCGGGCCATGAAGGCGAGCACGTCGGCGATCACGGCATTCAGGTCGCCCGGCTCGGCCGCCAGCGTGGTCGGGCGCGCGAACGTGAGCAGATCGTCTATGATCACTTCGAGGCGCGAGACCTCGCTGAGCATCACGGTGACGTTCTCCTCCGCCGCGGGGTCCAGCTCGCGGAGGCGCCGGCGGAGCACCTGGGCCGACATCTTGATGCCGGACAGGGGGTTGCGCACCTCGTGGGCGATGCCGGCGGCCACCTGGCCCACGGCGGCGAGGCGTTCGGATGCGATCAGCCGCGCCTCGGCGGCGCGCAGCGACTCGAGCAGCGCGTTGAAGGCCTCGGCCAGCTTGCCCACCTCGTCGCGCGTGCGCACGGCGAGCGGGGCGTGCGCCTGGCCGGCCGCCAGGCGCCTGGCCTGAAGGGCGAGCGACTCGACCGGCCGCGCGAGCCGGTGGCCCACGATGTAGCCGAGGACCATGACGGCGACCGCGCCGCACGCGGCGGCGATGAGGATGGGCTGCGTGGCGCGGCGCGTGGCTGCCTCGATCTCGGCCTCCGGCGTGAGCAGGCACACGAAGGCGGGTTGCTCCTGGCCCATCCGCAGCTCGACGGGGGCGAACGTGACCCGGTAGGCTCTCCCGCCGAGGGCGAGCCGCCGCACCGGCTCGGCCGGCGCGGCCTGGAGGTGCGCGCGGAGGGCCGTGGCGTGCGCGGCGTCCAGGGTGCTGGCCAGCACGGTGCCCCGCGCATCCACCGTGGCCAGCTCGCCGCCGACGATGGTCTTCACGCGGGCGAGCACGTCGGGGTTGCGGGCGAACCCCGCATGCGAGAGCACGCTGGCCAGGTCGGCCATCTGCCCCTGGATCCGCTCCTCCACCAGGTGCGCCGCCACGCGGGCGGCGAGGAAGGCCACCACGAGCAGCGTGGCCAGGAAGAGTGCGGTGAAGGGGAGGACGATCTTGGCGCGAATGCCCATCGGCGCCCTACTTGACCAGTGCATCGGCCTTGCGGCGGAGGGCGGGGTCGGCGGTGGTGGCGAGCAGGCGCTGCTTCTCGGCGGCGGCCTCGACCCGCGCGCCGGCCGCCACCAGCGCCTCGATGAGGCCGAGCCGGGCCTCGGAGGCCACCGCGGCGTCCTTGCCCGCCAGCTCGACGGCCCGGCGGAACGCCGCGGCCGCGGCCGCGTGGTTCTCGAGGGCGAGCAGCGCGCGCCCGAGCGTGTCGTAGTAGTAGGCGATGCGCGGCCCGTCAATCGCAATGGCGCGCAGCGCCACCTTGTGCGCCTCGTGCCGGCGGCCGAGGTCCAGGAGCAGGTTCGCGAGGTTGTTGTGCGCGTCGGCATAGGCGGGCCGCAGGCGGATGGCCTCGCGGTAGGCGCGCTCGGCCCCCGCCCGGTCGCCGAGCTGCACGAGGACGTTGCCCAGGTTGAAATGGAAGAGCGGCGTCTCGGGCTCGGCGGCCACGGCGCGCTCGTACTCGGCCCGGGCGCGGTCGAGCCGGCCCGCGCGCTCGAAGAGCAGGCCCAGGTCGTTGCGCCCCGCCGCGTTCAGCGGCCAGCTCACCCGCTCGGGCGGGCAGGCGACCAGGAACCAGCCGCCCGCGGCGCGAAACTGGCGCTCGAAGTCCCGGCCCGCCAGCGGCCGATTGGGCAGGTAGCCCGTGTGGGCGATGAAGCAGTCGCGCCCCGCGTGATAGCCGGTGAGGACCACGTAGTGCAGCTTGTGGCCGTGGAGCGCGCCGAGGCGGAGGAGGGCGACCACCGGCAGGCCGCGGTCGAGCCACGCCTGCACGTCGCGCGCCGAGCCGCTGCCCGAGTGGCACCACAGGCCGTGCGCGTGGGCGAACGCTTGCAGGTCAATGGTGAGCGTGCCGCGGATGGACGGCAGGAAGGTTTCGCGGGCGATCTGTTCTTCGGTGAGCGGGAGCTGGTAGAAGGCGGCGACGGAGGCCAGGGCGGCCGGCCCGCACCGGTTGTGGGCCTGGCGCACGAAGGGCACGCCGCGCACGTAGGCCCCTGGCGCCCCCTGTTCCAGCTCCTGGCGGAGCTGCTTGAACGTGGGGCCGCATCCGGCCACGAGCGCGCAGCCGAGGCTCCACGCCAGCGCCCGCCGGAGTGGAACGGGGGGAACCATGCGATGCCCTCAGGGCGAGGGGCTCACGCCGCCTCGATCGTCATGTAGAGGAGCATGCCCGTCAGGATCACGGCCACGAGGGCCAGCACCAGCACCGCGCCCTGGCCGGCCTTCACGGTCTCGAGCTGGTCCGCGAGCTGCGAGAGCTGCGCGTCGTTCAGCCGGTCGAGCCGCTCGCGCACCTGGTCGGGGGTCAGGTGGGCCTGGCGGAGCGCCTGCGCCACCTTCTCCTCGGCCAGCAGACGGACCACCTGCGCCTCGCGCGCCTGGCGCGGCGACAGCCCCTGCTCGCCCGAGGCCGCCGACCCCACCATCTTCGCCTCGGCCCCGGCCGGGAAGCACCCCAGCATCACGGCGAGACCCAACGCCAAACCCACGTACTTCGCCCGCAGACACCGAGCAAACATGCGCACCTCCTGGGTTCACGAACGGGGAGCACCACGGGGACTTCCTGCGCGTGTCGAATGTAGCGCAACCTCGACCCGATGTCAACCGCTTGACGCGCGCGGCTCGTCCGGCTACTATGCCCCCAGGCACTACGCGGCCGCGTGTTTCGGGCCGTCCCACGGCAGGGACGCCGCGCGGCCGAGCGCCGTGCCCGCAGGAGCGTCCGCCATGGCCAGGCCGAAGATCGGCGTCATCCACTACAACTTCCCAGGCTTCGACTGGGTCCAGTTCCTCGACTACTGCGCGAAGACCGGCTTCGAGTACATCGAGGTGGCCATCGGCGATGTGTGGGACAAGGACACGCCCGACCCCGTGGCCAAGGCGAAGGAGGTTCGCCGGCAGATGGACGACCGGGGCATCAAGGCGGGGTGTCTTTCCGCCGGCAACGACTTCGTCCTACTCGATGAGGCGGCGATCAAGGCTCAGGTCGAGCGGATGAAGCGCATCTGCCTCGACCTCGCGCCCATCGTGGGCACCGACGTCATCCGCACCGAGGGCGGCTGGAAGAAGGACGCCGTGCCGCCCGAGAAGTACGAGGGGGCCATCGCGGGCTGCCTGCGCCGCTGCGTGCCCTTCATCGAGCCGGCCGGCATCAAGCTGGCCGTGGACAATCACGGCCACGTGACCAACGACGCCGACCTCCAGGTGCGCATCTTCAAGGCCGTCGGCTCGAAGAACGTCGGCGCCAACCTCGACACGATGAACTACCGCTGGGCCGGCCACGACCTGGCGACGATTGACCGCTACTACGAGCTGATTGCCCCCTACGTCTTCCACACCCACATGAAGGACGGCATGGGGTCGCTTGCGAACTACAGGGGCGCGGCGCTGGGCGAGGGCGAGATCCACCTCCAGCACGCCATCGCCTGCCTCAAGCGGGTCGGCTATAACGGCGTCTGGTGCGCGGAGTACGAGGGCCCCGAGACCGCCGGCGGCGTGGGCTACGCCAAGTGCTGCCGGTGGCTCAAGGCCAATCTGTGAATTGCCGATCTGCGATCGCCGATTGCCGATTTCAGACACACGTCGAGCGCTTGACCCCCGCGTTCCCTCGGACTACACTGAGGGTGAACCGGCGGAGAACGTCAGATGAATGCCATCGAGAAGCGCATCCTGGGTCGTCTCAAGCAGCTCCTGCTGAAGCGCGTGTCCCTGCATCGCCTCATCCTTTTCGGCTCCAGGGCCAGGGGCGATGCTGAGCCGGACTCTGATATGGATGTCCTGGTCGTCCTCGATGGCGAAGCGGACGATTCTGTGCGCGATTACGTGAGCGACTGCGCATGGGAGGCCGGGTACAGGGATGGGATCGTGGTGGTCCCTGTCATCTTTGCGCGCGATGAGTGGGAGGAAGGCCCAGAACGCTCCTCTCTCCTGGCGCAAGCCGTCGAGCGCGAAGGGGTGCCTGTGTGAAGCCCGAGGACACGGCGACGCTTGTGGCGTACCGCCTGGAGCAGGCCCAGGTCGCGCTTGACGATGCGAGGTATCTCCTTGACGGTCAGCGCAGCCCGCAGAGCATCGTGAACCGCGCCTACTACGCCATGTTCTACGCGGTCCTTGCCTTGCTCCAGAAGGCGGGCAAGATTCCCTCCAAGCACACAGGCGTCATTGGCCTCTTCGACACGCAGTTCGTCGTCTCCGGCATCCTCCCCAGGGAGCTATCGAGGGACCTTCACAAGGCGTTTGCTCTGCGCCAAGTCTCCGATTACAGGATCACCGAGCCGCTGACGCGCGGCAAGGCCGAGGATGTGTTGACCGGTGCAGGTCGCTTCGTCGAGGCCATTCGGCAGCATATCGCCGGGGGAGCAGGCAGCTGACCGCCGCAGAGCTGCCGTGGAGTATTGGGGTGGGTGATATCATAGGCATTGCCATGCTGGCCGTGGGGGTTGTCGGGCTACTGCTTCAGTACCTCTCTCTGCCAGAGAAGCACCAGCCTGTCGTGCGGAGATGGGTTGCTGTTGGCCTGGTAGCACTCGGTGCCATAGCTTGCCTGGCCTTAAGCTTGTTGGTCAGGTGGTACTGGGCTCTCGGGTCGGTGGTGATAGTCCTCATCGCATGCGCGATCAAGCGAAGCGTCCAGTTGGCGCATCTCTGGAGCGCCTGGGATGACCGGTGGTACAACTGGCGAACACGTCGTCGGATTGCCCGCATCCTGCGAGAAGTGCTTGCATGCGGGTATAGTCCACTGCTCAAGGAAATCGATCCCAAGAAGTACGACGCGCACGACGGCAAGTGCGGGCTGCCATATGAGTCTTTCTTCTACTGCCCCGCGAACCTCCGGCAGGACTCGCCTAAGTGGAAGCGGCTCACGAACCTCCGACCAACGAACGATGATGGTCTTGCTGTATTGGGTGCATCGGCAGTGGAAGGCGATGGCAGCCGAACATGCCGCATCATCGGACCCTATGTCAAGCTTCCCAGATCGGGCGTCTACCTGGTGTCTTTCAGAATTCGCTGCCGCGATGGAGTCGGCGGGCAGCCTGTGACGAGCTGCGAGGTCGAAGCCGATGTTACCCATCACAAAGGCACGTTGTACCCTGGGCACTGGCCTGTCCGTGTCACTCTTGCGCCGGGTGACTATGCCTCCCTGCCGCTGCTGTTCACCTACCGTGAAGAACCGGACGTGGAATTCAGGCTACTGGCGACGGGTGACCCCGCGGCCGCTGTAGTGATAGACGTGATCTGCGTGGTGCGGCTGGGGTGATATTGATACCGCATGACTCCGCTGACCCAACGAGAGGCTGAACACCCAAGACCCCGAAGCAGCGGGCGACCCGGAGCAAACCCGGGCCGCCCGCTTGTCTTCTCACGCATCACGCATTGCGCGTGGCGCGTCACTTCTTCTCTTCTTCGGCCGGCAGCTCCTTGATGTAGATGTTCTTGAACCAGAGGTTCGAGCCGTGGTGCTGAAGCTCGATCTGCTCGCAGGGGTAGATCGGCTTGTCGCGCTCCCAGTAGTTCTCCATCGTCACGTTGTCCACCACGAGCTTGCCGTTGAGCTTCACGGTGACCTTGTCGCCGACCATCTTGATGTAGAAGGTGTTCCACTCGCCGGGCGGGTTGTCGGCGAAGACGAGCGGCTTGCTGGGGTTCTTCTGGTTGTTGAAGAGGCCGCCGGAGCCAACCGGATTGTCCCAAATCTGCACCTGGGGCGTGCCGCGGAGGTAGATGCCGCTGTCGCCGCCCTTGTGGATCTTCCAGTCCACGTAGAGCTCGAAGTTGGCATACTTCTTCTCGGTGCACAGGCTGTTGTTCTTGCCGTCGTACTCGATCACGCCGTCCGCCACCTTCCAGTGCTGGAGGGCGGCTTCGGTGGCCTTCTTTTCGGCCTCGGCGAGGGCCTCGGGCTTCATGGCGGCCCGGCTCTTGGGGTTGCCGACCAGGCCCTTCCAGCCCGTGAGGTCCTTGCCGTTGAAGAGCGCGGTGAAGCCCTCGGGCGGCGTGTTGTCTGCCGCCAGGGCCATCGCCGCCACGCCCAGCATCGCCACGCCCAGCCACTTCAGCCGATGCATCTTGCACTCTCCTGAAAAGAGACGGGTTGCCCTGTTCTCAGGCCTCAATATGCGCGCGGAGGCACACCTTGTCAAGTGGGACTGGCCTGGGGAGGATGGACAAGATGGACTGGCGTGAGGGGGCGTGTGCCTGTCGGCGCCCACCCGGCTGTGTCTATGGCGTCCATTCTGTCCATTGCTGTCCATCATGGTGTGATCGGCGGCAGGCCGAGCCGGCGGCGGCCCTCGTCGAGCATCTCGGCGGTGCGGGTGGCGCCCGCGCGGGTGACGCCGAGGGCGCGGACCTCGAGGAGGCGGTCGAGGGTGCGCACGCCGCCCGCGGCCTTCACCTGGACGTGTGGCGGCGAGTGCTTGCGCATGAGGCGCAGGTCGTCGTCCGTCGCGCCGCCCGTGCCGTAGCCGGTGGAGGTCTTCACCCAGTCGGCGCCGATTTCGCCGCAGATCTCGCAGAGCCGGATCTTCTGCTCGTCGTTGAGATAGCAGTTCTCGAAGATGACTTTCACCTTGCGCTCGTGCGCGTGGGCGAGGAGGACGATGGGCTGGAGGTCGGCGAGGGCGTAGCCCCAGTCGCCGCTGCGCACCTTGGAGATGTTCACCACCACGTCGAGTTCTTCGCCGCCGTCGTCGAGGGCCTGCTTCGCCTCGGCGAGCTTGATGGCCGAGGCGTGGCCGCCGTGGGGGAAGCCGATGGTGGTGCTGGCCTTCACCGTGCTGCCCTTGAGGAGTTCGGCGCAGCGCCCCAGGTAGTAGGGCAGGATGCACACGCTGGCCACGTCGTAGGCAAGGGCCAGCTTGCAGCCCGCCTCCAGCTCCGCGTCGGTTAGCGTGGGGTTCAGCAGCGAATGGTCAATCATCTTGGCGATGTCAGCGTATGAGTAGTCCACAGGGTCTCCTTGCTGGTTGCAGTGCCTGATACGTGATGCGTGATGCGTGAGAAGAGAGAACGCTGAGCTTGCCGCGCTCTTCTGGCCTCTCACGCATCACGCATCACGTATCACGAATCACGGCTCAGGAACGAACTGCCTGAGATAGGTGGCGCTCTGGCGGAGGGAGGCTTTGCGGAGGGCCAGGCTGCCCTCGTAGGCGCGGTCCTCCACTTCCACGCACACGGGCCCTGTGTACTTCGCGTCGGTGAGGGCGGAGAAGAACTTGCCCCAGTCAACGTCGCCGAGGCCGGGCAGCTTGGGCGTGTGGTATTTCGGCGGCAGGGCGAGGATGCCGTGGGCGTCGAGGCCATCGTAGTCCACGCGGGCGTCCTTTGCATGGACGTGGAAGAGGCGGTCGGCGAATTCGCGGATGGGGGCCACGTAGTCTATCTGCTGCCACACGAGGTGGGACGGGTCGTAGTTGAGACCGAAGCACTTGCTGGGGATGTCGCCGAACATGCGCCGCCAGATGGCAGGGGTGTGAGCGAGGTTCTTGCCGCCCGGCCATTCGTCGTTGGAGAAGAGCATCGGGCAGTTCTCGATGCCGATCCGCACGCCCTGGTCTTCCGCGAACTTGACGAGGGGCCGCCAGGTCTTCAGGAAGCGCGGCCAGTTGGCGTCAACGGTCTGCGTCCAGTCGCGGCCGACGAAGGTGTTCATCTGCCCCACTCCGAGGAGTGCGGCGGCGCGGATGACCTTCCTGATATGGGCGACGGCGGCCTTGGCCTCGGCTTCATCGGGCGACAGGGGGTTCGGGTAGTAGCCCAGGCCGCTGATGCTCACGCCGGCCGCGGCGAAGAGGTCGTTCACGCGCGCGGCGTCGGATTTCGTGAAGCCTGCGGTGACATCAATGTGGGTGACGCCGGCGTAGCGGCGTTCGGCCTTGCCGCGGGGCCAGCAGCAGACCTCGATGCAGTCGTAGCCCTCGGCCGCGGCGAGCGCCACGATCTCCTCGAGGGTCAGGTCGGGCACGATGGCGGAGACGAAGCCGAGTTTCATGGCGGTCCTCCTCTCTGGCAAACACGCCTCGACACGGCAGGCCATGATAGGGGGCGGGCGGAGGGGAGTCAAACAGGCAAGACATGGGACGGATAGGACCCCATAGGACAGATGGGACGCGGCACGGGCGCTGGTCCTATCTGTCCCATCGGTCCTATCAGATCTGTCAATAGCGGAACCCTGGCGCCTTGTTGGGCACGTGCGGGTCGCGGCAGGGGTCCTCGAAGCCGAGGCCGTTCCAGAGCGCATTGTCGCGGTAGGCCTCGGAGGGGAGCAGAGGCGAGATGTGCACGTCCACGAAGCACACGTTGGCGCGGCCCGCGTGGCGGGTGGAGAGGTAGCTGAAGGCGTTGCCGTCGGAGTACGGCTCGGAGAGCTTGGCGCTCCACGGGGGGATGTAAGTGGGGTCGAGCGTGTAGCCGTGGTTGCCGATCCGCGTGCGGCGCACGCCGCCCGAGAGGGCCGAGCTGGCTTGGAAAGTGGGGATGGCTTCGTACGGCTCCTCCGTGCCCGTGCCATCCGAGCAGCCGAAGGCGATGGTCAGGGACGGGTTGCTCACCTGGCGCACGGGGAAGCGCTCGAAGGGGGCGAGGGGGCCCTCGGCGCTCTCGCGGGCCGAGCCGAGGTACTTGTAGTTGTAGCCGTACGAGGCGTTGCGCCCCGCGATCCATTCGGGCACGGCGGGGCAGTTCTGCACACGGTAGTCCTTCAGGTACGCCTCCAGCAGGTTGAACCAGCGGATGCGGATCTCGGCGCTCACCTTCCACTGGTGGGGCGGGAAGAAATCCCAGTCCTGGCTGTAGCAGGCCCAGGCGCGCCCGAGCTGGCTGAGGTTGTTGCGACACGAGGCGTCCTTGGCCAGCGCCCGGGCCTTGTGCGCGGCCGGCAGCAGCATGGCGCCGAGGATGCCGATGATGCCGATGACGACGAGGATCTCGATGAGCGTGAAGCCCAGGGTGGACCGGGGGCCTCTCGTGCAATGCATGGCACCTCTCCAACAACTGTGGCGACTCGTGGAACGCGAGGTGGAAAGCAAGTGCCGTGCCAAACCTCGGCGCGCCGCCGAATCGCGTAAGATGTTGTCGGAGAGCACGTTAGAACACGAAGCGCCTATCCAGCATGACGGGGGGTGGACACCTCTTGTCCACTCCCCGATGCGATCGTGCCCTATCGCGGGAACCGCTCCCAGAGCCACGCCATGTCCTGAGCCAGGATGGCCTCGCGGGAGGCCGTGGCGGCGGGGAAGACGTCGAGGGTGTAGATCTCGGTCTCGAAGTGCTCGCAGCCGGCGGCCAGCGCGGCGGCAAGGAAGGCCGCGTCCACCTGGTCCGCCGTGGTGTCGATGGCACCCTCGCCCGGCCAGGCCAGGGGGACGTGGAAGTGGACGCGCCATTCGCCCTGCGGCGGCGGGTCCATCCCCAACGGCTCGGGCAGGTCGTTGAAGTAGAGTTCGCGCCCGTCAGGCGTCGCCACAACTGTCTGGTGCAGATAGACTTGGTCCTGGAAGGCCAGGAGGGCTGGGGGCGGGCCTCCGGGGCCGACCTGCACGCGCAGCGCCGCGCCCAGTTGCACCTTGGCCACGCGAATGCCGGCGGCGGCGTACTTGCGCACCGCCTCCTTCGGGTCCTCGCCCATGACGCCGGTGTGGACGGTGTCGAGGCACACGCCGATGTGGCGGCGGAGGGACGCCTCGGCTTCTGCCTCGGTGAGGCCGGCCTCGTCGGCGAGCATGCCGCGCCCGCGTCGGAACACGTGCTCGGCGAGGTAGGCGACCGTGTCGTCGGTGCGCTCGAGGTAGCAGCCCGGCTCGGGCTCGAGGGCGAGCGCGATCTCCACGCCCATCAGCTCGCGGAAGTAGTGGGCAAGGCCCGCCGCGGACACGAGGTTGCAGGTCGCCTCCTCGAGGCGCGGCTCGTCGGCCCAGGGCCTGAACGTCACGGGCAGGGTGCTGATGGTGGCACGGTCGCCGCGGCGGACGGCCTCGGAGGCGATCCGGATGAGCGCGCCGGTGTACTGGGTGCGCCGCGGGTCGGCCCAATCGGGCTGGTAGACCTTTTCTTTGACGCGGGTGCCGTGGAAGCGGCCGTAGGGGAAGCCGTTGAACGTCAGGGCATAGAGGCCCGCGCGCGCCAGCCGCTCGCGGAGTCCCCTGGCCTCTCTCAGCCCGCCGAGCTCTTCTGCCGCCGCGTGGGAGAACCAGATGCCCACGCCGTACGGCCCCCGGGCGCCCGTGAGGCGGGCGAACTCGGCGAACACCCGCGGCGCGTGGTCGAAGATGGCCGCCTCGGCCTCGGCGAGCGTGCCGCCGGGGTGAACGTTGAGGCAGTAGGTCAGGTGCGCGTTCGCGCCTGGGATTCTCATTGGGCCTCCCGCAGAAAGGCGATGGCTTCGCCGATCAGGGCGCTGTCCATCTCGTGCACCTCGACCCGCCGGCCGATGCCGCTGGGCAGGGTGATGGAGAGCCGGCCGCCCAGGTGCTCGCGGAATTGCTCGATGCCTTCGAGGATGGCGAGGCGGCCGGCCGCGTCGCGCTCACCCAGCAGCGGATGCCACGCGGGCAGGCCGCAGCGGCGGAGGGCCGCGAGAATGCGGTCCAGCTCCTCACGCGAGAGAAGGCTGTTCAGCGAGGCATAGACGGAGTCGAGGGCGATGCCGACGGCCACGCCCTGCCCGTGGCGCACGGCGTAGCCCGAGAGCCCCTCGAGGCGGTGGGCGGCCCAGTGGCCGAAGTCGAGCGGCCGCGCGTCGCCCATCTCGAAGGGGTCGGCCCCGTCGCGAATGTGCTCCAGGTGCAGCACGGCGGCGCGGCGGACGGCTTGCTCGACCGCCTCCTGCTCGCCCGCGGCCAAGCGGTCCCCCGCGTCGCACAGGAAGCCAAAGAACGCGGCGTCCTTGATGATCGCCACCTTGAACGCCTCGGCAATGCCGTCGAGCATCACGTCGCGGGGCAGGGTGCGCAGGAACTCCAGGTCGTTGATCACCGCGAAGGGCGGCGCGAAGGTGCCAAGGAGGTTTTTCACCCCGCCCAGATTCACGCCCGTCTTCACGCCCACTCCGCCGTCGTCCTGCGACAGGGTGGTCGAGGGCAGGCGCACGAGGCGCACGCCGCGGTGGACGAGGCTGGCGGCGAAGCCGACGGCATCGAGAAAGGCCCCGCCGCCGACAGCGAGGACGTAGCTGTGGCGGTCGAGGCGGTGGGCGATGATCTCGTCGAGCACCGGCTGGGCCACGGCCCAGCCGTCCTTGGCCCCCTCGCCGCCGGGCAGCACGCGGGGCGGGGCGAGGAACTCCATCGCCTCGCAGTGCTTCTTCGCGTATTCAACGGCTGCTCTGGGCAGATGCGGCTGCGCGGCCACGAGGCCAGCATCGAAGTAGACGAGGGCCTTCGTCGCGCGCGCGTCCGGATGGTCCCTTGTGGGCGGGACGTCCCCGCCCCGCGAATTGCCGCAGCGTGGGGACACGCCGCCCACAACGGGCCGCCCGATCGTCTCTGCCAGGATGGGGTTGCTGGCGCTGAAGGCATTACGGGTGAAGTAGACGGGATAGGAGAAGGGGACGGAGATGCTCTCGATGTAGACGCGGGTCACGGGCTCTTGGGAGGTGTTCTTCATCTCTTCTCACGTATCACGTTTCACGAATTGCGTATTGTACTGCCTTGGCCAAGCCAATCAAGTCAGACGGGGCGGGGCCGAGGTCGAAGGAGGCCGCCCAGGCGACCTCGCGCCCTCGGCCCACGCGGCCGTGGGAGCCTCGGACCCGGGCCGCGTCGGTGCTGACGGCGAAGGGCGGCGGCCAGCCGAAGAACAGCTCGCAGGGGTCGAAGCCCGGCTTGCTGTGAATGTCCACGTGCGTCGCGTAGTCGGGCTGCTCGCGGCGGGCGGTCCACCACGGATAGGCGAACCAAGCGCCCTCCTCGGCCACGAGCACCACCTCGCCGCTGTTTGGGTGCGCGATGCCCGCCTCGGCGATGGCTTGCCCAGTCCATACCTGGTCCACGCCGTTCATTTCCTCAAACACCCGCGCCACGTGGGGCACTTCTGCCTGGTCTCGCACGTACACGTGTGCGACCTCGTGGTCCACGACGGCGAAGGCGCGCGAGGCATGGAGGTCGGGGTAGAGCCGTCCGCGCACGTTGCGAGCGGCCATCAGGCCGCGCTCGCGCAGCAGGCGGTTGGGGAAGACGGGCCGCGATACGTCGGCGAACGCGTAGTCGCCGAAGACGAGGAACTCGTAGCCCTCCTGCTCGGCCCGTTGGCGCAGGAAGCTCAGCAGCGCCATCGTTTCGGCGAAGGCGCGCGCCGCCTGCCCGCTCGACGGCCCATGCCGCAGGAGCGCGTAGTCGAGGTGCGGCAGATAGGTCAGCAGCAGGTCGGGCGCAACGTCGGCGAGGCCCATCACGGCGCCCGTGGCTGCGGCGATCCACTGGCTCGACCGGCCCGAGGCCAGCGGCCCCCAATAGCTCATCAGCTTGAAGGCCCTGCCCACGCGGCGGATGAGTTCCGCATAGAGGCCGGGCGGGCGCGAATACACGTCCTCGATCATCCCCCCGTGGTGTTTGTGAATCGGGGCGGGCGAAAGAAGCACGTCAACACCCTCGCCCAGGCTCTGCTGCCAGAAGAGGAGGCCGACGCTCTTCTTCTTCGCTTGGAGACCCGCCTTCAGGCGGTCTTCGGTCTCGGCGGAAGATGCCTGGAGGCCGCCTGAAGGCAGGACTGCAAACGGGCTCGTTCCCTCCCAGATGCGGGGGCCTTGGACGAGCGCCGACGATTGCTCCCAGAAGAGGGGCCTTCGCAGCTCGCGCGACCAGGCGCCGTTGAACACCATGCCGTGCTGGCCTGGCGGCGCCGCGGTGCGGAAGCTCGCCTGTACCGGGCACGTGAGCGCGGGGAACACGCTGGCGGCGGGGCGGAAGCGCAGCCCCTCCCACGCCTCGCCGCCGTGGTGGCGCACGAGGAAATCGTAGCCGAGGCCGGCGACCTGGATGATGAGCAGGCGTCTAGGCATTGGTTGCCGCCACGAGTTGCGAGCCACGAGCCAGAGAAGCAGTCTCCCGAAGCTCGCAGCTCGCGGCTTCTCCTCACTTCTCGGTCATCGCCAGATGCACGCGGGCCAGCCAGTCGGCGATCTTGATGTGTTGCGGGCAGCGCTCCTCGCACCGGTGGCAGCCCGAGCAGGCGTCGGCGCGTTTCTCCTTGCGCATCTGGGCGTAGAGGTTTCGGTTCAGGTTCGCCACGCCGCCGCCGTGCATCCGCACCTGGTTGAGGAGCATGAAGTTCTCGGGAATCGCCACGCCGTTGGGGCACGGCACGCAATAGCCGCAGGCCGTGCAGGGCACGGCGCTCAGCGACTGATACGCCTCGCGCACGCGGGCGACGAGGTCGTGCTCATCGGGGCTGAGCTTGCCCACGCCCGCCGCGGCGGCGCTGGCGACGTTGCGCTGCACCTGCTCGAGCGTGCTCATGCCGCTGAGCACCGTGGCCACCTCGGGCATGTCCCACAGCCAGCGGAGCGCCACGTCGGCGGGGTCGCGGCCCGCGGCGTCCCACAGGGCGCGGACGGTGGGGGGCGGGTTGGCGAGCGTGCCGCCGAAGAGCGGCTCCATCACCACCACGGCCAGGCCCTTGCTGGCGGCGAGCATCACGCCCGCCGTGCCCGCCTGCACGTCCTCGCAGGCGAAGTTGTACTGCACCTGGCACACGGTCCAGTGCGGGTAGGCGCCGAGGACTTCCTTGAGCACATCGAACGAGTCGTGGAACGAGAAGCCCGTGGCGCCGATGCGGCCCTCGGCCAGCTTCTGGTCGAGCCGGGCGAGGACCCCGTGGTCGCGCACGTTGGCCCAGAAGCCGGCCTGGAGGTTGTGGAGCAGATAGAAGTCAATGCGGGCCGTCTGGAGGCGTTCGCATGATTCCTCGAAGAAGCGGTCGAAATCAGCGGGGGACTTGACTGCCCAGGTGGGCATCTTGGTCGCGATGCGCACACGATCTCGGTAGGTGCTCTGAGTGGCCTGCTTCTCCCCGGGGCAGGCGTTTGGGCACGGCGGGCGGCCATCCTCTGTCATGCTGAGCTTGTCGAAGCACCTTTCAGGGGAGCTGGCGCCGGCCAAGGAGCCAGCTTCATTGCGTCGGTCTGCCCCCTTGAAAGGTTGCTCGACTTCGCTCGCAATGACAGGGGGTGGTGGGGTTCCGGCCAGGGCCTTGGCGATGAGGCGTTCGGAGTTGCCTCCGTGATAGCCGTGGGCGGAATCGAGGTAGTTCACCCCGTGGTCAATCGCGGTGCGGATCATCTCGATGGCGAGCGGCTCGTCAATCGCATCGTAGCGGCCGAGCGTGGGCAGCCGCATGCACCCGAAGCCGAGGGCCGAGACGCGGAAATCGAGCTGGCCGAACGGGCGGTATTCCATTCTCTCCTCTTCTTCACCTGCTTCCCTCCCGAAGGTTCCAATACCTTCGGGAGGGACTCGGGTTTCACCCCTCTCCCTCTCAGGGGTGGGGCCCTCAGCTCCCGTAGAACCGCCGCGCGCTCAGTGCCGCGACCACGCGCAGCGCGAGCCATGCCGCCAAGACCGCAGGAAGCACGGCAAACACGGCCTTGTGGCCCAGACACGGACCGAAGGTCCACGTCACCCAGGCCGCTTGCGTGGTGATCATCACTCGAATGAGCCGGCCAATGAAGGCGGGCGCCGCGATGGTGCCTCGCCGTACGCGAATGGCGGATACCCCTGCCTCGATCACCGCGATGGCGACCAGCCCCACGGCCAGCACGCCTGCACGGTCAATCGTTGTGACCTGGCCTCCACCGGTTGACGAGTCCCAGCACATGGTCGTGCACAGAAGGTATGGGCGTCGCCATCGTGAGCACCGGAGCATGGCCATGCCGCCCGCCAGAAGGGCCAGCCCCGGCAGATAGGCCGCTCGGCCGGGCCGCCTGCCGCCCGCCTCGCTGCGAGCCAGCGCTGTTACGGCGGCCGTGTAGACCCACGCCGTCGCCGCGGCGATGAGCGCCGCCGTTGCGCCGGGCAGCCCCTCGTCGAGCGGCGAAAGCGAGCGCCACGGCATCCACCCGGCCAGAAGCTTCGCAAGGTTGTCCAGGCCGGCGGCACAAGCGGTCCCGATGAGAACGCTACCGGCCCGGCACGCCCCCATCACGAGAGGGCCTGCTACCCTCCTCTGCTTGAGTGCCCCGTTGTAGCCCAGCACGCACGCGGCCACCAACGCGGCGGCCCAGCCCGCTGACTCGCCCCCAACGACTCGCGCCGTCAGAACCCCCGCGAGGAGGAGCATGGCGCCGGCCATGAGCACTGCGGGGGCCGACACGGCGCCGGAGGGGATCGGCCGCTCGGGCCGCTCGCGGGCGTCAGTTTCGCGGTCGAAGTAGTCATTGAGGAGGAGGCCGGCGCAGTAAAGGAGGAGCGAGGCGGCCATGGCCCCTGCGACCCGCCAGTCGAGCACGCCGCCCGTGGCGAGCAGGAAGCCCGCCAGGGGGTCGCCCGGCACCGTGAAGAGGTTGGGCAGGCGCAACAGGCGGCACCAGGTGGTGAGGCGGCTGGGGCGGGGGACCATCTGCCGGGAACCTCAGTTGACCGCGGAAGCTGTCATCGTGAGCCTGTCGAACGACCTTTCAGGGGCTTGACGCGACATGCGCGCTGAGCACCTGCTCGCCGGCTCATCCCCTCGAAAGGTTGCTCGACAAGCTCGCAATGACAAGCCTGGACGCCGGCTCGCGCCGTGTCACAGCGCCTTGGTGACGCCGGGCATGGCGATCGGGTAGCGGCCCTCGGCGTTGGGCTTGACGGGCGGCGGGTCGTCGAGGCTCTTGAGGTTCTCGACGCCCGGGCCCTGCACCAGCTCGGACGCAAGGGCCTGCTCCCAGGTGACCACCTGCCCGCTCTCGGCGGCCATGCGGCCGAGGATGCCGGTCATGGCCGCGTAGGCGCAGCGCTCGGTGTCGTTCTGCGGCTTGTTCTCGCGGATGGCCTCGAAGAGCACGTCGTGCTCGGTCTGGTACGAGTTGTTGCCGCCCTTGTACTCCCAGACGGCGTTCTCGCGCTTGAGGTGGTGGCCCTTGCAGATGCGGGCCTGGCCCACGCCCTCGCCGAGCGTGGCGCAGCCGGTGGCGCCGTGGATGACGTCGGCGAAGAAGCCCCAGGTGCCGTTCTGGTGGCGGCCCTGGGCGATCATGCGCGTGCCGTCGGGGAAGGTGTACTCGACGATGTAGTGGTCGAAGAGCATGTCGGGCTCGGTGCGCTGCTGGCGGCCGCCGTGGCCCTGGGCCGAGGCGGGCCAGGCGTTCTTGGCCCAGCAGATGACGTCAAGGTTGTGGATCAGCCAGTCCAGGATGAAGCTGCCGTTGAGCCACGTGAAGTTCGAGTAGTTGCGGATCTGGTGCGAGAGGTCGCTCTCGTCCTTGCCCTTGGGCGCGAAGCCCACGGGGCCGTGCATGCGGTAGGCATAGCCCGTGACCAGCTCGCCGATGATGCCGCCCTGAAGCTGCTTGATGGCCTCCTGGTTCGAGAAGGAGTAGCGCTGGTTGAGGCCCCCCACGACCTTGAGGTTCTTCTTCGCCGCCTCCTGGCCGGCCTTGAGCACGCGGCGGATGCCGGGGGCGTCCACGCCGAACGACTTTTCCATGAAGACGTTCACGCCCTTCTCGACGGCGTATTCGAAGTGGAAGGGGCGGAAGCCGGGCGGGGTGGCGAGGATCACGACGCCGCCGGGCGCCACGGCGTCAATGGCCTTCCGGTAGGCGTCGAAGCCCACGAAGCAGCGCTCGGGGGGTACATCCACCTTGTCCTTGTGGTTCTTGCTCAGGTGGCCGAGGGTGCCCTTGAGGCGGTTCTCGAAGACGTCGGCGAGGGCGACGAGCTGGGTGGGGCCTTTGGTGCTCAGGGCGTTGACGGCGGCGCCGCCGCCGCGGCCGCCGCAGCCGACGAGGGCGACCTTGATCGTGTTGTTCTCCTGGGCGTAGGCGCCGGGGGCGAGGGCCTGGAGGGCGCTCATCGCCGCCATCGCCCCGCCCGAGCGCGCCAGAAAATCCCGCCGAGAGTGCTTCGTCACCGCCTTCTCCTTTCGCTAGGGCTCAGACGCGCTGCAAACACAGCGACGCACTATCACGAGGGCCGTCATTCGGCGATCTGGTTCACGACTGCGGCCCCAGGATGAACTTTGCCTGTTCGCGGCGGAGCATCTCGAAGGGCGTCATCCATGTGACACACAGGCCAATGCAAACGTCGGGGATCATGATCCTCTTCTTGGAGTTCGGGTGGCTCCCCTCGTGGGTGACGACCGTGTGCCGGTGGGCAAGCGCGTGGGCCACGAGATAGTAGTCGGCGGCCTGAAGGAAGGTGCTCACGGCGGCAGGGTCGTAGTGCTGCCCGGTGACCCAGCCACCGACCGAGCGGAGCGCGGGCGGGATCGCCGCGTCGGGCTTGAGGAAAAACGATGGGCCGCGTTGCCCCGCCCATTTGGAAAGCTGATCCGCCCCGGCCGCGAGTTCGTCGCTGACCTTCTCGATGCTGGCCACCCGACCCTTCGCGTTGTTCACGATCAGCCAATCCCAGAACGCCGGGCAGAAGTCGAGGCCGTAGTGGAGGTTCTTGGCCTGAATGAAGGTATTAGCGTCTAGGAGATACGCCATCAGCGCCAGACCCCCAACTCTCTGCCGAGTTCCCGGAAGACCGAGTCCTTCGAGAAGCCGAGCATGCGGAAGGCGTCGCGATACAGGGTCCGACCCTCAAGCGTGCTGGTGACGAGCGCTCGGGCGAAGCGCGTGCCTACCCGCGCCCTCTGAGTCAGATAGAAGTCGCCACCACCTCGCCTCGGGATTGCGCACAGACGCTCCAGTTCTGCATCATACACCTCCCGCAGCTCCCTGTCCGTGAGCCCGCCGACATCACGGATGCGGCGCAAGATGACAAGGGTGCTGACCTTGAAGCGGCGCGCAAGGCGGGCCATCTCGGGCTGGAGCTCGGCCGAGTTACGGTACTCGCGACGCAGGACGTCGAGTGGCACGAGCAATTCCGCCGCCACGCGGTTGCACCAGCGTTCGATTTGATGGTCCGGCTCGGACGATGCTTGCGCATCGGAGAGGGCGGACTGCCCTAGCCAAATGTGGGCCAGCTCGTGCGCCAACGTGAACATCTGGGCCGCCTTCGTATCCGCGGCGTTGAGGAACACGAGCGGGGCCAGAGGGTCCGCCATGGCGAAGCCGCGGAACTCGGCGGGGTCGAGGTGACGATGGTTGTTGTTCAGCACGATGCTGTTGCGCATGACCAGGATCCCGAGCGCGTCAGCCTGTTCGACGAAGTGGCGAAGCGCGTCCTCCCAGGTGCGCATCTCCGCCCGTTGCTGAACATCGAACCCGAGCCGGCGCCGGATCGCGGAAGCAGTCGCCTCGACCGCGCCCTGTGTCTGTGCCGAGCCGACGAAGTCCAACGCCTCCTGTCCCAGGGATAGAGCGTAGTCTCGGTACCACTCCTGCCGCTGCTGGCACACGTAGATGGTGTCGAGCAGGTTCGGACTCGGGTGGCCCGCATACCGGTTCGTTCCGGCGCGGAAGTCGGGGATCGGGATGGCCTCCTCCGGGGGTTCCATGAGGAACAGGAAGCCAACAGGCGCGTACGTGGCCTTGGCGAAGCGTTCGATCTGCTTGAGGGTGGGTCGTGCCTCTCCCCGCTCCCAGGCCTCAAGACTTGGGAAGCGCCTCTTGAGCGCATCCATGCCGCGGCCGCAGCGCTCGCGCGCCCATCTCAGCAGATCCGGCTTGACATCCACCCTGAGCATCGCAACGCCCCGCTTCGGCCCCAAGGCGAGGGGCCTCGCCTTGGTAGTTTGCATGATAGGGACCCGCACTCGGAGTGTCAAGCTGGTCTGCGGCCAAGTGCCACGGCAGGCTTGCACCCTCTGCGAACGGACACCCACGAGAGCTTAGCGCTGGAACTCGCGGGGGTCAACTGGCGTCAGGTTCAGCTCGGGCTTCCAGCGGGGCGAGCCGGAGTAGAAGGCGTGGGCCGTGTCGAAGACGAGCGACTGGATCGTGGCCTCGGGGTGCCCGTCCAGGCGCAGGAAGTCCACCACCTTCACGAGGCTGAGCGGGTCGCTCACGCCCCAGTCGGCCGAGCCGTTGACGAGCACCCGCTGGGCGCCGTGCTGGCGGATGATGGCCGAGACGCGCGGCGGCGTGAGCTTGGAGATGGGGTAGACGGTGAGGCCGAGGTAGTAGCCCGTCTCGCGCAGCAGCGGCATCGTGTCCTCGGTGTTGTGGTCAATGAGGACCCGCTCCTCGGGCATCGCCATCTCGCGGAGAAGGGGCACGATGCGCGCAACGCCCTCGGGCTTGCGGAAGTGGGGCAGGTGGATGATGACGAGCATGTTCCGAGCGCGGGCCATCGCGAGCTGCTCGGCGAGGATGGTCTCCTCGTTAGGCGTGATGTTGTTGAGGCCGATCTCGCCCAGGGCCACGCAGCGCGGGTGGTCGAGGTAGTCGCCCATGCCGGCGAGCACCTCGCGGGCGAGGGCCACGTTCTCGGCCTCCTTGGGGTTCACGCTCACGGCGGCGTAGTGGTCTATGCCGAAGCGGCGGGCGCGCACGGTCTCGAACTCGAGGATGAGCTGGAAGTAGTCGAAGAAGGTGCCGGCGTAGCGGCGGTTGGTGCCGAGCCAGAAGCTGGGCTCGACGCAGGCGCGGATGCCGGTGGCGTACATCCGCTGATAGTCGTCCGTCGTGCGCGAGTACATGTGAATGTGCGGCTCGATGATGGTCATAGGGCTCTCCTGGGCGCAAGTAGAGGCCTTCCCCTCCTCCTTCATGGCAAACGGTGTGCCGACGAGCCGAGGGCAAGGGCGCCAGGCGAGAACCCTCGCTGAGCAGGGGGGAGTTGCCATTCCGGGCGGCATCTCCGGCAGCATCCTTGAAGGGGCAGGCTGGCCGGGCGGACGTTGGCCAGCCATAACATATTGCTGCGTATACGCTTAAGCCGCCGCTGCCTGATGAAGCAGACCCCCTCCCCCATACTCGCTCACTCCCCAGCTCTCCGCCAGATGAGCAAGTATGGCGCTTTGGCGATCCGGCGGCTTCCGGGGCCATTCCACCCATACTTGCTCATTTTTCTCCCTCTTCAGTTTGAGCAAGTATGGGGCCATTGGGTGGGCTGCCAGAGGGGGGTGGACAAGTCTTGTCCACTTCGGGGACGCCCGGTGTGCGCGCCGGCTGGGCGGCACGGCACCACTTCCAGGAGCGCCGCCGGCGATAGGAGACGGGCATCCTGTGGTCGGGCCGTCTGCACTTCGCGCGGAACTTGCCGAACGCTAACCTCCGCCTAACATGCCCCCGGTAGGCTAATGAGGAGGTCTGTCTCGGCCAGAAGCGACGCCCCGACGGAGCAGAGGCCCAGGCGCGAGCGGACGCGTCCCGGCCTCTGTGGCAGCGGCTTGCGTGGACCCCTGCGATCGTGTAGAATCCGCGGGTCCCCACAAGCTCAGGAGAGGCTGCCATGGGTCCGTTCGCCCGGATTCTGCGGTGTGCGCCGATGGTGGCGCTGGCGGCGATGGGGTGCGGGACGAGCCGCGAGCCGGCCGTGCACGTGGTAGGCTCGACCTCGATCCTGCCGTTCGCCGAACTGCTGGCCGAAGAGTTTGCGCGGCGCGAGCCGGGCATCCACGTGGAGGTGCAGGGCGGCGGCTCGACGCACGGGCTGCTGGCCGTGGCGAGCGGCATCGCCGAGATCGGCGCCTGCTCGCGCAGCCTGCACCGCGGGGACCCCGCCGAGGCCCAGTTCACGCCGGTGCCGATCGCGCGGGACGCGATCGCGCTGGTCGTGCACCCCTCGAACCCGCTGTCGGGCCTGTCGCGGGCGCAGCTCCGGGCCGTTTTCTCGGGCCAGGCGGCCAACTGGCGCGACGTGGGCGGGGCCGATGCCCCGATCCGCGTGATCACGCGCGAGGAGGGCTCGGGCACGCTCGACGCCTTCCTGGCCGAGGTGATGGGCGGCGTGCGCGTCACGCCGCGCGCCCTCGTGCAGGAATCGAACGGCGCGATGAAAGAGCTCGTCAAGCAGGACCCGTGCGCCATCGGCTTCATGTCCATGGGCCTGGTGGGCCGCGGGCTGAAGGCCCTGGCGCTGGACGGCGCCGTGCCCTCGGCGTCGGGCGCGGAGCGCGGCGGGTATCCCCTGGTGCGGCCCTTCCTGTTCGTGGTCAAGGGCACGCCGAGTGGGGCGGCCCGGCGGTTCCTCGAGTTCGCCCGGTCGCCCGAGGCTCAACAGTTGATTGAGCAGGAGAAGATGCGCAATGCGGCAAGCGTGGCTCGCAATGGCGGCATTCGGCCTGATTTCGCTGTGCCTGGGCTGTGGGGGCAGCCAGGGCACGGCCGTGAGCGTGGTGGGCTCGACCTCGGTGCAGCCGTTTGCCGAGATGCTCGCGGAGGAGTTTAACCGCAACAATGCCGACGTGCGGGTGGAGGTGCAGGGCGGCGGCTCCACGGCCGGCATCCAGGCCGTGGCCACCGGCATCGCCGCGATCGGCATGTGCTCGCGCGCGCTGAAGCCCGAGGAGACGGGCTTCACCCCCATCACCGTGGCGCGCGACGGCATCGCCGTCGTGGTGAACCTGGCCAACAAGGTCAGCGATCTCACCCGCGAGCAGATCCGCGGCATCTACGAGGGCAAGATCGCCAACTGGAAGGACGTGGGCGGCGACGACAGGCCGATCCGCCTGATCACCCGCGAAGAGGGCTCGGGCACCCGCGAGGCGTTCGCCCACCTGGTGATGGGCGACGCCCGCATCGCCGCCTCGGCCCTCACCCAGGAGTCCAACGGCGCGGTGAAGGAACTGGTGAAGAACGACCCGGGCGCCATCGGCTACATGTCGCTCGGCCTCGTGCACGGCGACCTCAAGGCCCTGACCGTCGGCGGCGTGAAGGCGAACGCCGAGGACGTGATCAACGGCTCGTACCCGCTGGTGCGGCCGTTCCTCTTCGTGGTGAAGGGCGCGCCGGGCGCGGCGGCGCAGCGGTTCATTGACTTCGTGCTCTCGCCCCCCGCGCAGGCGATGCTGGAGAAGGAAGGGCTGGTCCGGGCCAAGTGAGAACCGACAAGCTCATCAGCCTGGGGCTCGCGGCGCTGGCCTTCACGGCCCTCTCGGGCCTGGCGCTCATCACCGCCTTCATCTTCAAGGAGGGCTTCCCCCTGATGATGAAGGTGGGCCTCACCGACTTCATCACATCGAGCGACTGGTATCCGCGCGAGGGGCACTTCGGCATCCTGCCGATGATCGCCGGCTCGCTGGCCGTCACCGCGGGCGCGATGGTCATCGGCGTCGTCTTCGGCGTGGGCGTGGCCGTGCTGCTCACCCAGTTCTGCCCCCCGCGCCTCGTGGGCCTCCTCAAGCCGGCCATCGAGCTGCTTGCCGGCATCCCCTCGGTGGTCTACGGCTTCATGGGCGTGGTGATCCTCGTGCCGCTGATCCGCGAGAACCTGGGCGGCTCGGGCCTCTCGGTGCTGGCCGCCTCGATCGTGCTCGGCATCATGGTGCTGCCCACGGTCATCAGCATCTCCGTGGACGCGCTCCAGGCGGTGCCGCGCCCCTACTACGAGGGCTCGATCGCCCTGGGCGCCACCGAGTGGCAGACCGCGCACATGGTCATGCTGCGCGCGGCCCGCTCGGGCATCGTGGCCGCCATCATCCTGGGCATGGGCCGCGCCATCGGCGAAACCATGGCCGTCATCATGGTGGCCGGCAACACCATCGCGCTGCCGACCAGCCTGCTGTCGCCCGTGCGCACGCTCACCAGCAACATCGCCCTCGAGATGGGCTACGCCGCGGGCGACCACCGCCAGGCCCTCTTCGCCACGGGCGTGGTACTCTTCGTCGTCATCATGGTCCTCAACACCGTGGCGCTCACGCTGTCGCGCCGCCGGGCGCGGGGGGCGAGCCGATGAGAGTCCCCCCCGCCGTCACCCAGCGGGCGGCCGTCGGCCTGATGTGGACGCTGGCCGGCCTGACCCTCGGCGTGCTGCTGTTCATCATCGCCTTCGTGCTCTGGAAGGGCCTGCCGCACGTCTCGTGGGAGTTCCTCAGCCAGTCGCCGCGCTCGATGGGCCGCGAGGGCGGCATCTTCCCGATGATCGTGGCCACCGCCTACGTCATGGGCCTCGGCGTGCTCATCGCGGCCCCTGTGGGTCTGGCCACAGCCATCTACCTCACCGAGTACACGCGCGAGGGGCGCCTCACCGCCGCCATCCGCTTCGGGGCCGACTGCCTGGCCGGCATCCCCTCCATCATCTTCGGGCTCTTCGGCTTCGTGTTCTTCGTCATCACGCTGGGCATGGGCCTCTCCGTGCTCTCGGGCGCGCTCACGCTGGCCCTCATGGTCCTGCCCACCGTCATCCGCACGAGCGAGGAGGCCATCCGCGCCGTGCCCCGCGCGTTCCGCGAGGTGAGCTTCGGCCTCGGCAGCACCCGCTGGCAAATGGTCACCCGCGTGGTCCTCCGCTCGGCCCTGCCCGGCATCACCACGGGCATCGTGCTGGCCGTGGGCCGCTGCGTGAGCGAGACGGCCGCCGTGATGCTCACGGCCGGCTCGGCCCTGGGCCTGCCGCGCGGCCTCTTCGACTCCTCGCGCACGCTCTCGCTCCACTTCTACATCCTGTCGCGCGAAGGCATCTCGATGGCCAAGGCCTACGCCACGGCCTCGATCCTCATCGTCGTCATCCTGGCCATCAACCTGTTCGCCTACTGGCTGATGCGCCGCTTCGTCGCAAAGGTACGCTGAGCCATGGCCACCGGCCCACACGCCGAGGAACCCCAGGGCGCCGACTGGCTGATGCGCGCGGCCCCCGCGCCCGCCGGCCCGGCCGTCGTCGCCGGCACCACCCCCAAGGTGGTGGTCGAGGGTTTCACGGCCCTCTTCCAGGGCTGCGCCGTGCTCAGGAACCTCTCGCTCCAGCTCTTCCCCCGCGAGCGTCTGGCCATCATCGGCCCCGCCGGCAGCGGCAAGACCACGTTCCTGCGCAGCCTCAACCGCCTCAACGACCTCGAGGCCGGCTTCTCCAAGACCGGCCGCATCCTGCTCGACGGGCAGGACATCTATGCCCCCGGCGCCGACGTGGTCGCCCTCCGCCGCCGCGTGGGCATGGTCTACGCCGTCCCCGTGCCGCTCCCCTGGTCCATCCGCGACAACCTCACCTACGGCCCGCGCCTCGCCGGCACCCGCGACCGCGCGCGCCTCGACCAGCTCGTCGAGGAGAGCCTGAAGAACGCCTTCCTGTGGGACGAGGTGAAGGACCGCCTCGGCACCTCGGCGATGAACCTCTCGGGCGGGCAGCAGCAGCGTCTGTGCCTCGCCCGCGCCCTGACCCTCGAGCCCGAGGTGCTGCTGCTCGACGAGCCCTGCTCGGGCCTCGACCCCATCTCCACCGCCAAGATCGAGGACGCCCTGGCCGCCCTTCGGGCGAAGTACTCGATCATCCTCGTCACCAACAACACCAAGCAGGCGGCCCGCGCTTCCGACCGCACCGCCTTCCTCCTCATGGGCGAGCTCATCGAGATCGGCCCCACCGAGCAGATCTTCACCAACCCCGCGCACCACCGCACCGCGGGCTACATCACGGGGCGATTCGGGTAGGGGAAGTCGAAAGTCCAAAGTCGAAAGTCGAGAGTCACGAGCACGGGAGGCACTCAACTGAGGCGCGTGACTGGCAGGAGCGGATGATGGGCAAGATCGAACGGTTCGAGGACCTGGAGGCCTGGAAGAAAGCACGGGAGCTGGCCAGCATGATCTGCCAACTCACGTCGGTCGGCGGGTTCGGCCGCGACTTCGGGTTGCGCGACCAGATTCGCCGCGCCGCCGTATCGGTCATGTCGAACATTGCTGAGGGATTCGAGCGCGGCGGCGACAGAGAGTTCCTCCAGTTCCTCGCCGTAGCCAAGGGCTCCTGCGGGGAACTGCGGTCGCAACTGTACGCGGCGCTCGATCAGGGCTGCCTCACGCAGACGGACTTCGCTGCAGCCGCTGGCATGGCAACGGAGGCGAGCCGCATGCTCTTCGGTTTCATGAAGTACCTTCGACAATCCCCTTCCCGTCGCAGGAGCTATCGCTGACCGGCTGAGACAAGGGCCGAGTTCCTCGTCAGATCGAGCGGCGTGTTGGCTTGCCGCCTGTCGCGCCCTGGCCGTCAACTCCAGACGCTCGACGTTCGACCGTTGGCCATTGACTCTTAACTCTTGACTTTCGACTTTGGACTTTCGACTTTGGACTGCAAGCTTCAATCCCTTGACCTCGACCTCTTCTACGGCGCGTTCCAGGCGCTCAAGAGGGTGAACATCGCCATCCGGCCCCGCGCGATCACCGCCATCATCGGGCCGTCGGGCTGCGGCAAGTCCACCCTGCTCCGCTGCTTCAACCGCATGAACGAGCTGATCCCCGGCGTGCGCACCAGGGGCCGCATCCTGCTCGACGGGCGCGACATCCACGCGCCCGACACCCGCCTCACCGACCTGCGCCAGCGCGTGGGCATGGTCTTCCAGCGGCCCAACCCCTTCCCCCTCTCGATCCGCGACAACCTCACCTACGGCCCGCGCGTGCACGGCGTCGCCCGCAAGAGCGACCTCGAGGCCATCGTGGAGCGGAGCCTCCGCGGCACGGCCTTGTGGGACACCCTGAAAGACCGCCTCGACGCCCCGGCCCTCGAGCTCTCGCCCGAGCAGCAGCAGCGCCTGTGCATCTCGCGCGTCATCGCCGTCGAGCCCGAGGTGGTGCTGATGGACGAGCCGTGCTCGGCCCTCGACCCCCTGGCCACCGAGCACATCGAGGAGCTGATGCGCGAGCTGGCCGCCCGCTACACCATCATCATCGTCACCCACAACATGCAGCAGGCCGCACGCGTCTCCTACGAGACAGGTTTCATGCTCCTCGGCGAGCTGATCGAGTTCGGCCTCACCGAAGGAATCTTCACCGCGCCCGCCGACGAGCGCACCGAGGCCTACGTCACAGGCCGCTACGGATGAGCCACGCGGATGATCGGATGAATGGATGGATGGGTGGATGTTTGGATGATTGAAAAGAAGGACCGACGATGGTTCCTGCACTCATTCATGCATCCAACCCTTCAATCATCCCCTTCAGGACAGGAGAACGCCCTTGGACAGCCACCAGCGCCAGTTCGACCGCGAGCTTCACGACCTCAAGAAGAGGCTCCTCCGCATGGCCACCCTCGCCGAGGAGATGATTGACCGCGCGGTCACCGAGCTGATCGAGCGCGACGAGAAGCTCACCGAAGCGGTCGCCCGGGCCGAGGACGAGGTGAACCGCCTCCAGATCGAGATTGACGAAGAGGCCCTCCGCCTCCTCGCCACCCGCCAGCCCGTGGCCAGCGACCTGCGCTTCATCGTCGCCGCCACCAAGATCAACAGCGACCTCGAGCGCATCGGCGACCTCGTCGTCAACATCACCGAAAACGTCCATGTCCTCGCCCAGCAGCCCCCGCTCAAGCCGCTCATTGACATCCCCCGCATGGCCGACCTCGCCCGCCAGATGGTCCGCAAGAGCATAGACGCCTTCGTCAAGGGCGACGTCCTCCTCGCCCAGGCCGTCATCATGACCGACGACCAGATGGACGCCCTGAAGGACCAGGTCCTCCGCGAGCTCCTCACCTACATGATGTCCGACCCGCACACCATCGAGCGTGCCCTGGCCCTCATCCTGGTCGCCCGGCACCTCGAGCGCATCGGCGACCACGCCACCAACATCGCCGAGGACGTCATCTACCTCATCCAGGGCCGCGACGTGCGCCACCCCAAGACCCCCCGAGCCACGCCGCCCGAAGGCTCCCAGCCCTGAACGGAGGCGCCCATGCCCAACCTGCCCCGACGGCCCTACGGTACGGCCGGCGACCAACTCTCGATCATCGGCTTCGGCGGCATCGCCGTGATGAACGCCGAACCCGCCCAGGCCGCACGCCTCGTCGCCGAGGCCGTCGAGCGCGGCGTCAACTACTTCGACGTGGCGCCCACCTACGGCAACGCCGAGGTCATGCTCGGCCCCGCCCTCGAACCCTACCGCAGAAAGTGCTTCCTCGCCTGCAAGACCACCCAGCGCCAGCGCGGCCCCGCCGCCGAAGAGTTCCGCCGCTCGCTCGAGCGCCTGCGCACCGACCACTTCGACCTCTACCAGCTCCACTGCCTCGCCGATGTGGCGAAGGATGTGGATGCAGCCTTCGCCAAAGGCGGCGTGATGGAGTTGCTCCTCGAGGAACAGAAGGCCGGCCGCATTCGCCACATCGGCTTCTCCGCCCACACCGAGGCCGCTGCCCTCGCCGCAATGCGGCGCTTCGACTTTGCCTCCGTGCTCTTCCCCATCAACTTCTGCACGTTCCTGCGGCACGGCTTCGGCGCCGCCGTGCTCGCCGAGGCGCGGCAGCGCCGCATGGCCATCCTCGCCCTCAAGGCCCTCGCCCGCCAGAAGTGGCCGAAGGACGACCCGAAGCGCCAGAGCTTCCCCAAGTGCTGGTACCAGCCGGTCACCGATCGCGCCGAGGCGGAGCTCGCCCTTCGTTTCACCCTCGGCCAGCCCATCGCCGCCGCCGTCACGCCGGGCGAGGAGGTCCTGCTCCGCCTCGCTCTCGACGTGGGCGGGGCCTCCGCGCCCCGCGACCCCAAGCCCCTCACCGACGCCGAGCTTCAGCAACTCCGCGCCCTGGCCGACACACTCGACCCGATTTTCTAAGCGGCCCCTCCCTCGCAAGAACTCTCCCGCTGGGCTTGGGCATGCGAGCAAGACTCGGATGCCCAAGCCCAGTGTGGAAGGTCTTGAAGGGGGTTCTGGGGGAAACTTCTCCCCAGAAGTTTCCCCCAGTCTTGCCTCCCCGCTTGCATCGCGCGCCGCCCGTGCCATAATATCGGCCTCGTGCTTAGAGCTGTCCCGCGCCCTCACCTCGTGGAGAGCCCTATGATTCGCCTCGGCGTTCTCGGCCACGGCGGCCGCATCAGCGGCGTGATCAAGCATTGCCTGCGGGCCGTCGAGCCCGACGTGCGCGTGGTCGGCATCGTGGACCCCGACGAGGCCGGCGCCCGCGCCCGCCTCGACGACCGCGACAAGGCCGATGTGGTGTTCTACAGGAACCTCAAGGAGATGGCCCGCAAGGCGCGGCTCGACGCCCTCGCCGTGGGCACCCGCTGCAACCTCCACGCGGTCTATGCGGCGCAGGCCGCGGCCTACGACTTGCCGCTCTACCTCGAGAAGCCCATCGCCACCTCCATGAAGCAGGCCACCGCCCTCGAACGCGCCTTCGCCAGGTCCAAGTGTCAGGCCGTCGTGAGCTTTCCGCTCCGCGTCTCGCCCCTATGCGTCCTGGCCCGCGAGATGATCGAAGAGGGCGCCGTCGGCAGCCCCGAGCACGTCCTCGGCGTCAACTACGTGCCCTACGGCACCTGCTACTTCGACGGCTGGTACCGCGACTACTCGATCACCCAGGGCCTCTTCCTCCAGAAGGCCACGCACGACTTCGACTACATGATGTACTTGATGGGCTCGCCCATCGTCCGCGTGATGGCCATGGCCACGAAGGGCCGCGTCTTCGGCGGCAAGAAGCGGGCGGGACTCGTCTGCTCGAAGTGCGACGAGGCCGACGCCTGCCTCGAAAGCCCCCAGAACCGCAAGCGGAACCTCTCGGGCGGCGTCGGCGGCGACCACCCGTGCGTCTTCGGACGCGACATCGGCACGCCCGAGTCGGGGATGAACGAGGATTCGTCCAGCGCCCTCCTCGAGTTCGCCAGCGGCGCCCACGGCGCCTACACCCAGGTCTTCTACTCGCGGCGCGACTCCGCCACCCGCGGCGCCACGGTCAGCGGCTACCTGGGCACCGTGAGCTTCGACTGGTATACCAACCAGCTCAAGCGGGTCCGCCACCACGCGCCATTCACCGACGTGACGAAGGCGGGCGAGGGCCAGAGCCACTTCGGCGGCGACTACGAGCTGGCCGTGGACTTCATCAACCTGGTCAAGGGCAAGGGCGAGAGCCGCACGCCCATCTGGGCCGGCCTGCGCAGCGTCTACTCCTGCCTCGCCGCCAAGGAGTCGGCCGAGACCGGCCGCGCCGTCGCCGTGCGGCAGGTGGGAGGCTGAGGCCGTCAGGCCTATCGGTCCCATCCGTCCTATCTCTTGAGAGAGCGACAGCCATGAAAGAGGTCCGCACCGCCATCGTGGGCATGGGCATCGGTAGGCCGAACGGCAAGGCCATCGCGAAGAACCCGCGAGGGCGCGTGGTCGCGCTCTGCGACCTCGTGGAAGATCGAATGAAGGACTTCGCCAAGGAGCTGCCCGAGCCGCCGAAGCTCTACACCGACTTCAAGGCGATGTGCCGCGACAAGGAGATTGACGCGGTGATGGTGGGCACGCCCAATCAGTGGCACGTGCCCATCGCCCTGGAAGCTGTGCGGCGCGGCAAGCACGTGCTCATCACAAAGCCGCTCGCCGACTCGCTCGCCCCCGCCCGCCGACTCGTCGCGGCGCAGGAGAAGGCGGGCGTGGTCGGCATGATGTCGCTCTCGATGCGCTTCAGCGGCCCCACGCTCTACCTGGGCCAGATGGCGCGGCGGGGCGACTTCGGGGAGCTGTACTACGCCCGCGCCCGCAGCATCCGCCGCAGCGGCATCCCCGACTGGAATCTCGGCTTCATCGAGCGCGGCGGCGGCGCGTTCCGCGATATGGGCGTCCACGTCCTCGACTCCGCCTGGTGGATACTCGGCATGCCGAAGCCCGTCAGCGTCACAGGCGTCGCGGGCGCCAGGTTCGGCCCCTTCGGTCGCGGCTACTGGGACTTTCGTCAGCCGCCGAAGAGCTTCTGGGGCAAGTATGGCTCGGACGACTATGCGGGCGGCTTCATCCGCTTCGAGAATGGCGCGGGCCTCCAGTGCGAGAGCTTCTGGGCCTCGCACCAGGCGCCCGAGCACCAGATCGAGCTCTTCGGCACCCAGGCCGGCGCCCGCTATAGCCCGCTCACCCTCTACCGCACCGTGGACGGCGCGCCCCACGACACCACGGTGAACCTGCCCAAAGGCGCCGACCCGTGGGACCTGATTGCGGGACACTTCATTGACTGCATCCTCGACGGCAAGCCCTGCGACGCCCCCCTCCGCCACGGCCTCATCGTGCAGGAGATGATGGAGGCCATGCTCCGCAGCGCGGAGACGGGGCGCGAGGCAGTGCTCCGCTGATGCCTGCGCGGCGTTGACAACCACCTCCCGGCGCCCTACAATCACCATTGGCAAAGCGGCAAAGGAGGCAAGGCTGATGGCAAGTGTCACACTGGAGCTATCCGACGCCCAAGTGCTCGACTTGGTGCGTCGGCTGCCGGCCACGACACGGGCAGCCGTGATCCGGGAACTCATACCTGACCTCGATGCGCTCGATGGCCTGGTGGAGTACGGCAGTGCACGCATCCGCGAGCTCTGCGCGGAACGAGGTGTTGACTGGGACCACCTGACTGAAGAAGAGCGGCAACGCCTGATTGACGACCTGCTCCACGAGGAGTGAGCCGGGTGGAGCGAGTCGTCTTCGACACGAACGTGTGGGTTTCGGGTCTGCTCTGGCGTGGCAAGCCCTACCAGTGCCTGGTGTTGGTGCGTGCCGGGGTAGTCCGGCCGGTCTACTGCCCGCAGATGCTTGCGGAACTTGCGGACAAGCTCCGAACGAAGTTCCGCTTCCCCCTCACCCACCTTCAGGCGGCCACCCACGACCTGAGGTCGAAGGGCGAACTCGTCGAGATACCTGGTACGCTGCACGTCGTGCCGGACGACCCCGACGACGACAAGTTTGTGGAATGCGCTGTGGTGGCGGGTTGCTCCAGAATCGTGTCGGGGGACGCCCACATCCTCAGCCTTTGCGAGTACGGGGGAATCCACATCATCTCGCCTGCGGAGTTCCTTGCCCATCTCGTTTGGTAGCAGGACAGCGGGACGAGGCTTCATGGCGTGAAGGGTGGACCCATGCACCTGCGGCGCAGTCTGGCACGTGGCTTGGCTGGCTTGTCACTGGTCGCCTGTTCGGTCCACAGCGCCGAGCGAGTGAACTACCCGCCCGCGGCACGGCTGAAGCACCAGTGCCTCGTCGTCTCGATTCCCGAGCAGGGCGACGTGGGGGGCAGACCTTTCACGCGGCTTATTCAGCGCGGCTTCGAGGCGATATGGTTCACCGTCGCTTCCGGCAGCACGCCCCGCGCCACGCGCTGGGTCGTCTACGACACGGCGCAGCAGAAGATCGTGCCGCTCCGCACCGACCCGCGCGAACCCGAGAAGCCCAAGGCCAGGCCGCCCAGGGAAGAGCCGCCCCCGCCCGCGGGCGTGAAGCCCACCCACTTCGACCACTGGCGCTCGGCCGGCCACTGGACCCGCGCGTTCAAACAGGCGAAGCTGGAAGACGTGCTCGCCGCCGCCAATCTCCAAGAGGGCTTCGGCTGCTCCGCTCGCGACGGCGCCTCGGCCAACGACCCCGCCCAGATTCTCCTGCACCGGCCCCCAAGCGGCGAGGGGGTGAAGCTGTGCTCCCTCGAACCCTTCGAGGGGCAGACGCTCCACATCGTCTACTGGCTCCGCCTGATGCCGTCGGGCGACGTGGCCGTGCTCGCGGGCAACGCCAAGACCACGGTGCTCCAGGTCTACGAGAACCCCCTGCTCGACACGCTGTCGGCCCAGTGGAACGCCCTGCTGAACGACGCATTCAAGGCCGAGCCGGTGGTGAAGGCCCGCTGCGTGGGCAGCCTCTACGACCTGTCGCCCTATGCGGATAGGGCCTTCGACGCCATTCCCGTGGCGGCCGACGGCCGGGCCTACTTCGGCACCATGCCCCACCACGCCAGCGAGAGCGGCCCGCTCTTCGCCTTCGACCCCAGAGAGAATAAGCTCCTCCTCCTCGGCGACATCGGCCGCCTCGGCGGCGTCCACCGCCCCGACGCCGTCCCCCAGATGGTCCACGCCAACGCCTTCGAGATGAACGGCAAGGTCTACTTCACGGGTCAGGACCCGCACTATGGGGAGTGGGATTTCCCCGTGGCCCGGCCCGAGGACAAGCCGACCTATCCCGGCTCGCCCATCGTCGAGTTTGACCTGAGAACCCAGAAGGCCCGCTCCCTGGGCGTGCCCTTCGCGGGCAACCCCGGCATCTTCCGCCTCAGCGGCGACCCGAAGCGGAGCGTCCTCTATCTCCGCCGCGGCTACCATCGCGGCCACGTCTGGCCGATCACCTGGTTCGCCCTCGCCCTCGACGCTCAGGGCCATTTCGCCGGCGAGCCGAAGAAGCTCCCCCTCGACGACCACCCGCACGACCTCCTCGTCGCGGCCGACGGCACGCTCTACGGCTCCGTGCCCGAGCCGAAAGCGCACAAGGAACTCCTCGCCCGCCGCGAACGCAAGGCGAAGACCGACGACATCGTGCCGCAGACCGACCTCTGGCGCATCGCGCCCGACCTCTCGAAGGCCGAGCGGGTCGCCACCCTGGAGGGCGGCTGGGAGATCGCCTTCGCCCCGTGGCAGGACGGCCAGCCCGCGGCCATCGGCGTCACCGAGCGCGACGTGGTGCGCCTCGACCTCGCCACGGGCGCCATCGAGAAGATCGCCGCTTGCCCGAAGGCCTTCCAGGCGGGCCACGGGATGACGCTGCTGCGCGGCAACACGCTCTACACCATTCGGTGGGTGCAGCCCAAAGGCCCAGGCAGCCGCACCTCCGGCCTCTACTCGCTCGACCTGGCGACCGGCAAGGCGCTCTACCACGGCGTCATCGTGGACGAGGCAGGCCGCCGCGCCAAGGACCTCAACCACTTCGCCTTCCTGCCCGATGGCCGGCTCTTCGCCGAGGGCACGGCCTACGGCCTGCCCACCGACCGCCACTACATGCCCCGCTACCGCGACGGCGAGCCCTACCGCCTCGACGGGGTCGGCCTCGTGATTGACCACCTGCCGCCCGGACTGCCCGTGGCCGAGCCGTGACACTGTTCTTCGACTTGACTTCCCTCTTTCCCTGCCCTATCATCATGGCGAGCCCAGTCCTGGGAGAACTGCTGGAGCCCCCCTATGGCGGCCACGCTGAACAAGGAGGAAGCCCACACGCTGGTGGACAAGATGCCCGACGACGCGACGTGGGATGACCTCATGCACGAGATCTACGTCCGCGAGGTCATCGAGAAGGGCCTCGCCGACAGCCGCGAAGGCCGGACCAAGGACGTCCGCGACGTCAGGGCGAGATACGGCCTCCCCGAATGAAGGTCCACTGGACCGACACCGCTCAGGCCCACCTCGACGCGATCCGGCGGTACATCGCTCAGGACTCCGTCGAGTATGCGCTTCGCATGGTGGATCGCCTCACGCGGCGTTCCCAGGTGATCGCCGGCTTTCCCCTCTCCGGGCGCACGGTGCCCGAGTACGAGAGGGACGACCTCCGCGAGGTCATCGAGGGGCCGTACCGCCTCATCTATCTCATCAGGGACGATCGAGTTGACGTCATCGCGGTCATCCACGGAGCCAGAGACCTTCGCGCGGCGATGGAGCACGCCGGCTGGTCTCCGCAGCAGCGACCCACGTGAGCGCCTTCCAGCAGGGGGCCCTCCTGGATTCTGCACTGTGCCCACCCTCTGGGATGTGTGACCCTTCCCCACGGTCGAGGAGAGACGAATGAAGATCGGATTCATCGCCAACAACGACCTCGGCGGCGTCCAGGAGGACGCCCGCTTCGCCGCCGAGCACGGCTTCGAGGGCCTCGAGTTCAACTACTGGGGCGACTTCAAGGACCTGACGTTCGACACGGTGAGCAAGATGCGCGCCATCCTGGTCGAGCACGGCGTCAAGGCCTCGGCCCTCGGCCTCTGGGGCTGGAACCACACGTCGCGCGACGCGGCCGAGCGCGAGACAAGCCTGAAGATGCTTGACCGCGCCATCGGCTTCGCCCAGCACCTCGAGGCCAGCATCCTCATCACCGGCGGCGGGCAGCCCAAGGACGCCTCGCCCGAGGAGTGCGCCGCTGAGTTCGCCCGCGTGTTCCCGCCCTACGTCGAGAAGGCCCGCGTCGCCGGCCTCAAGATCGCCCTCTATCCCGTCCACGGCAACAGCTTCTTCAACACCATCGCCGACTACGAGCGCGTCTGGAAGCTCGTGCCCGACGTCGGCATCAAGCTCGACCCCGCCAACATCCGGCACCACGGCGACGATTACCTGCCCATCCTGCGCGACTACGGCCACCGCATCGCCCACATGCACATCAAAGAACACCTCTACATGGACGGCAAGCTCGTCTCGCAGCCCGCGGCCGGCATGGGCGACATCCAGTGGGGCAAGGTCTTCGCCTTCCTCCACGAGCACCACTACGCGGGCTATCTCTCGATCGAGCCGCACGGCCCGGCGTGGAGCCGGCCGCCGCTCCGCCGCAAGATGCTCCTCCTCACCCAGCGCTACATCCGCCAGTTCATCGTCTGAGCGCCCCGGCGCCCCGCTTCTCCACCCCCCGCGCACCAGGCCCTCCCGCAGGCCCCAACGCCTGCGGGAGGGCACTCGCCCCAGCCGGCGCAGGGCGGGCCCGCCCCCGCCGCGCGAGGGACCCGCACCCGTCCTTGACAATCGCCCGCCCGCGTGGTTGCATAGGAGGCATGAATGGGCACCCATCCCTCGGGCCGCGGGCGACAAAGGAGAACGCTGTGGACAACGGGCTGAATCGTCGGGACTTCCTCGTGCGCACCGGGGCCGGCGTGGTGGGGGCCGCCGCCGCGCTGCGCTCGGGCCTCGCCGCCGAGGCCGCCGCCAAGCCCCGCATCGTGGTGGCCTCGGGCGGCGGCGCGCCCGACTCCGATGAGGGCGCCCTCAAGCGCCTCAAGGCCGCGCTCGACAAGTGGGGCGGCTTCCCCGAGCTCGTCAAGGGCAAGAAAGTCCTCATCAAGATCAACGCCACCGACGGCGGTTTCCGCGACGCCAACACCTCCACCCAGGCCACCGGCGCCCTCATCAAGCTCGTCAAGGACTGCTCGCCCGCCTCCATCACCGTGCTCGGCCAGGAGTGGGGCGGCTGGGGCGCCAAACGCGAGGGCCTGCCCACCCTCGCCGCGCTCCTCCAGAGCCTCGAGGTGCCCGTCAAGAACCTCGAACGCTACTGGGTCGCCGGCTCCGAAGCCCACTACAAGCTCATCGAGCCCGCGCCCGAGCCCTGGAAAGAACTCATGGTGGCCAAAGACATCTTCGAGCCCGACGCCGTGCTCCTCAACCTCCCACGCCTCAAGACCCACCCCCACTGCGTCTTCACGGCGTGCATCAAGAACATCATCGGCCTCACCCGCCGCATGTACGGCTTCCACAAGGTGGACGAAACCACCGAGGTGGCCAAGCGCTTCGACCCCGCCGACAGCGACGGCTGGCACGTCTTCCCCCAGAAGCTCGCCAACGCCTTCAAGCTCGGCGTCGGCCCCCGCATCGCCCTGAACATCGTGGACGCCAACGAGGCCAACTACGGCTGGCGCGGCCCCGGCAAGCAACGCATCGGCACCTTCCCCACCGGCCTCGTCCTCGTCGGCACCGACGCCCTGGCCCTCGACGTCTACGGCTGCAAGCTCCTCGGCGAGTGCCTCAACAAGCAAACCCCCGGCCTCTACCCCGAGCCGCTCGGCGACTGGGCGAAGGGCGACAGCGACTTCATCGCCTTCAACAAGACCAAGACCAACTACCTCAAGGTCTGCGCCGACCTCGGCGTCGGCGAGGCCGACCTCACGAAGGTGGACATCCAGCAGGCCAGCGCCTGAGCCCCGACAAGCCGGCCCCCCCTCCCGAAGGTTCCAACACCTTCGGGAGGGTAGACCGAACTGGCCCCCAACCTCCCGCGGGTTCCCAACCCGCGGGAGGTTCGATGCTGGTATCGGCCTATCCGTCCCATCCGTCCTACTCTCCTCCCATCCATAGGTACGCATAGCCGCCAGTGGTTCGCCAGTAGCTCCGGAGCCTATGGCGACCGTGCCGTGTGCATGCTGTTGTCTTGAGGACACTTCGGACGGGCGGGCTCGACGCAAGGTTTTTCGCGCGGCAGATCGAGAGGTTGTTTGTGGGCGCTCGAGGCCCCGCCGAGCTGCCTGCCCAGTCACCTCGTGTCCGGCGGCAGACCGGGTCCGTCGTCCGCCGCGGGGCGGGGCGTTTGTGGCTGCCGGGCCTTGAGCCGCTCGATGCGGGCCAGCGCCTCCTGGGCCTTGCGCGCGGCCTCGGTGTCGGGGTGATGGGCCATGACGGCGCGGAACCGCGCCGCCGCCGCGTCCAGGTCGCCCGGGCTCAGCCGCCAGAGCCGCGCCGCCTGGTCGAGCTCGGCCTCGGCCTGCCGCTGGCGGCGAGCCTCCCGCAGCACGCTCGTGACGCGCCAGTGAACCAGCGCGCCCACAGCCGCCACAATGGCCGCCGTGGTCGCCCACGACGCGACGCTGAACCACTGCCGCCTCCGCCGCTGGGCGGCGCGGGCGGCGGCGCGTTCCCGGGCAGCCGGGTCCTGGGGCACGGGGCACCTCCCTCAATTGAGCCGAAACACCCACGCCCCGCCGCGCGCCGATTGCAGGGCGGCCGGGCCGGCGAACTCGACGAACTCCAGCGCCGGCTCCCCCTGCACCGCGGCGGCGAGCGCGGCATCGCGCCAGACGAGCAACACGCGCGCCTCCGCGGCCCGCATCTCGGCCGCCAGAGCGGCCGGCGCCCTCGCCGCGGGCGTGCCGGCGTACTTCGCGTCCAGGTAGTACGCCGTGTGGAGGCCGTCCCACCAGTTGCTCGAGGCGAGCGGCCCCTGGATGCCGAGCGCCCGCAGGCGCTCGGCCATCAGGCGATGCTCGCGGCCCGGCGGCGGCTGGCGCAGGAGGTCCCACACCGCCCGCACGGGGTGGTAGCCGAACGACACGGCGGCCAGCGCCACGGCGGCGACCCCCACGGCCCGGCGCTCGCGGCGCCCGGCTCCCAACCGTTCCAGGGCGCGGGGCACCAGGCCCACGAAGTGGAACGCCGCCGCGGTGAGCGCGAGGAACACGAACCAGAAGTAGCGCGCGTTGTCGGCCTGGATGAAGGCGTAGCCGCCGCAGAAGATGCTCACGGCCAGCAGCAGCGCCGCGTAGCGGAAGGCCCGCCCGCGGTCGCGCCACGTGGCAACCAGCGCGGCCGGCAGCAGCACGAGCGCCGCCAGGCCGAGGCGGAACTCGTCCAGGCGCGCCACGTGGCGGGCGATGCGGAGGGCGTTCGCGCCCGCCAGGCGCAGCGTCTCGCCGAGGGCCACCCGCCGCGCCGCGGCGGCGGGCACGGGCGGCTCGCGCGTGGCGTCCTGCCACACGTTGGGCGCGTCGGCGGGCGGGCGACGGAGGCCCGTGATCGCCTGCTGGCGGGCGTCGCCGCTGCCCGGCCCCACGAGCGCATACGAGGTGGCGGCCGCGGTGCCGAAGGTCAGCCGCCCGTACTTGGCCGACAACACGGCGACCCACGGCGCGGCGACGAGGGCGAAGCCTGCCAGGCCGAGGCCCCAGGCCAGGGCGGCGCGCCGAAGCGGCGTTCTCCACTCTCCATCGCCCATCTCCGATTGCGGTCCGCCCTTCGCACGCCGCACTCCGCACTCGCCGCCGGACCGCGACTCGAACCAGGCGCGGAGAAGAACGGTAAGAGTGAAGTGGGCGGCAAAGAACGGGAGGGCGTAGAGCTTGGCGAGATAGGCGATGCCGCCGAGGGCGCCCACCCCCAGCGCCCGCTTCCGCGAGCGGAGCAGCCGCTCATCCATTGCCGCATCGAGATAGAACAGCAGCGCCGCGGCGAGCAGCAGGTCCACCCGGTGGTCGAAGGAGAACTCGGCGGCGAGCAGCGCCGCGCAGGCCGTGGCCGCTGCCAAGAGCCAGGAGGACGAGGCGGTGTCAGGCGTCGGGTGTTCGGTGCCAGGGTTCTGAGCCCCCAACCCCCGACCCCTGACACCCAACAGCCTCCCCGCGACCCGCCACGTGCCGATGACGCACAGCGCGCCCCACAGCCCGATCATCACGCGGAAGGCGACCCGCGGCGAAAGGCCCGCGATGGCCAGCGGCGCCGCCAGCCACGCGCCCAGGGGCGACCAGTGGCCGAAGACGGCGCGGCCGATGTCGCCCCGCGCATACGCCGCCACCATGCGCAGATAGCATTCGCCGTCCGACGTCAGCAGCTCGGCGCACCTGGTCTGCACGAGGAGGGCGAGGAGGAGATAGAGGGTGAGCGAGCCGCACAGGCCGAGGCGCGAGGGGTGGAGCCAGCGTGCGGTCACGGGCGGTCCCCGGCTCAGAAGCTAGGAGCCTGTCCAAGAATCCCCGTGGGCTGTGTTGCCGGCGTGGATTTCCGCACAGACCCTAGAAGATCCGCAGCGGGGTGCGACGCAGGGCGACCGTGGCCTGGAGCTCGAGGGTCTGGCCGCCGCGCCGCACGGTGACGGGCAACACGTCGCCGGGCGGGGTGCGCAGGATGGCCATCTGGGCATCGCGGGCCGTGGCCACGGGCTTGCCGCCCAGGGCCTCCACGAGGTCGCCCTCGCGCAGGCCCGCCTCGCCCGCGGGCGAGAAGAGGCCGACGTCGGTGACGAGCACCCCGGCCTCGACGCCCAGCTTCCACTCCTTGGCGAGATCGGGCGTGAGGTCGCGGAGGCTCACGCCGAGGTAGCCGCGGCGCGGGCGCCCGTGCTTCTTCATGTCCTCGATGAACGGGGCGATCAGGTTGATGGGGATGGCGAAGCCGATGTTGTTGGCGGGGAACATGCCCAGGTCCACGATCCCCACCACCTCGCCGCGCGTGTTGAGGATGGGGCCGCCGCTGTTCCCGGGGTTCACGGCCGCATCCACCTGGATGAAGTCCTCGATGAGGTTCTGGCGCACCTGGCGGTGGAGGCCGCTGACGACGCCGCAGGTGACAGTGCCGGTGAGGTACATCGGGTTGCCGATGGCGACCACCCAGTCGCCGAGCTGCACGGTGTCGGAGTCGCCCAGCGGCACGGTGACCAGCGGCACGCTGCCGGGGGTGATCTGGAGCAGCGCCGTGTCGGTGTGCGGGTCGGTGCCGACGATCCGGCCCGCGAGGGCCCGGCGTACGCCCTTCGCATCGGTGAGGCGCACCGTCACGCGGTCGGCCCCGCGGACCACGTGGTAGTTGGTGAGCAGATAGCCCTCGGGGTCGAAGAGCACGCCGGCCCCCAGGTGCTTGCGCAGGCCGTAGAAGATGCCCGAGGGCAGAAAGAAGGCGAACGAGAAGGCATCGCTGATGTTGGAGGTCAGCGGCAGCGGGTTGAGCAGGCGCTCGCCGCGGCGCAGGAGGCCGGGCAGGTAGTACTCGAAGGTCTCGACGCGCACGACCGCGTGCTGGCGCTCGCGGGCCAGCGTCCGCACGTCGGGCAGGGTGACGGGTTCCGGCGCGCCGGCGCCCCGCGCCGGGCCGCCGAGGGCCAACAGAACCAGGAGCAGGGCGGGAGCCGCTGCACGCTTCGAGTGGCGGAGAGACGGTCTCATGGAGGCGCTCTCGGGAGGTCGGGGGACGGGCCTGGCGTGCGCCACGCCGGGCGTTTCACCTTCTATTATAGCCAACTCCCGCCGCGCCGGATAGGGGCGCTCAGCGCAGCTTCAGGGTGGCCAGGGCCATCACCGCGAAGATCGCCGCCAGAATCCAGAAGCGCGTCACCACCTTCGTCTCGCCGTAGCCCTGGTGCATCAGGCTGTGGTGGTACGGCGCGCGGAAGAAGATGCGGCGGCCCAGCAGCTTCAGGCCGACGTAGTCCTGAAGAAAGCTCGACCCCGCCTCGACCACGAACACGCCGCCGGCGATGAAGAACACGACCTCCTGCTTGACCAGCAGCGCCAGCGTGCCCAGGATGCCGCCGAGGGCGAGCGACCCGGTGTCGCCCATGAACACGCTGGCGGGGTGGCAGTTGAACCACAGGAAGCCGGCCCCCGCGCCCAGCAGCGCGGCGCAGAAGACCACCAGCTCGCCGCAGCCGGGCAGGTAGCGGAAGAGCAGATCGCGCGCCGTCGCCGCGTCGCTGCCCACCACGAAGGCGAACACCCCCAGCACCCCCGCCACCAGCATGGCCGGCACGATCGCCAGGCCGTCCAGCCCGTCCGTGAGGTTCACGGAGTTCGACGCGAGGACCATGAAGACGATAACGAAGAGCATGTAGCCCCAGCCGAGGTAGATGCCCTTGCTGGAGAGCGGCAGCACGAGGGTGCGGGCGACGCGCAGGTCGTAGGGCGACGAGGGTTCGGTGAGGTAGAGCACGCCCACGAGGGCGCCGAAGGCGATCTGCGCGGCGTACTTCCAATGGCGGGCCAGGCCGCGCTCGTTGGAGCGGTGGCGGATCTTCAGGAGATCGTCGAACGCGCCGATGCCGCCGAAGTACAGGGCGGCGGCCAGCACGATGCGCACCTGCTGGTTCGACAGGTCGCACCACAGCAGCGCCGCGGCGAAGAGGCTGCCGAGCATCAGCAGCCCGCCCATGGTGGGCGTGCCCTCCTTGCTCGCCACGTTGAGGCCGCCGAACGTGCGCCCCTGGTCGCGCGCCCCGTGGCGCCGCAGCAGGCGGATCACCCACGGCCCGAACACGAGGCTCACGGCCAGCGCCGTCACCACGGCGCCCATCGAGCGGAAGCTCGGGAAGCCGAAGAGCCGCAGCGGCCCGAACCACGCCTCATAATGCCGCAACAGGTACAGCATCGCTCCCTCGCGGGGCCTCGCCCCCACGGCCCGGCTCCCCGCGCGGGGGACCGGGCCCTCGGAAGATTCCTAGGGCCTCACACGGTTCCAGCCCGTCCTCGGGTCCAGGTACAGCGCGCGCAGGCGCTCCGCCGACAGGGCCTGCGGCCCCTCGGTGACGGCGCGCAGCACGCGCCCCAGCACGTCGCGAAGCACGAAGAACGACACGCAGCCCTCCGACAGGCGGTCCACCCCGTGCAGCCGATCGTGGGCCTCGCCGAAGAACTCCGTCTGGCGCGCCACCAGGTGCGCGATGCCCACCACCGCCTGGCTGCGGACCAGCCACGAGTCGTCGCCCGCGAGCGCCAGCAACGCGTCGAAGGCGGCCCGCGACAGGCCCAGGTGCCCGAGCGCCCGCGCGTGGGCCATGCGGACCTCGAAGTTGTCCTCGCGGATGCGCCGCGGCGGCCGCGGCCTGGCGCCCAGGAGGGCATCGAGCAGCGCCTGCTCGAGGTCCTCGGCCGGGTGGAAGAGCGCGGCCAGGGCCAGGGCCGCCTCGCTGCGCACCTCCCAGTAGGGGTCGGCCAGCGCGCGCACCAGCGCCGCCCGCGCCGGCGGCGTGGCCAGGCCCAGCCGGGCCAGGGCCTCGGCCGCGTTGCGCCGCACGATGCCCGCCTCGGCCCGATCGCCCAGCACGCCCAGCAGGCGCGCGTAGCGCGCCTCGTCGCGCCAGTGCGCGATCAGTTTCACCGCCGCGTTGCGCAGCTCCCAGGCGGGCGACGCCAGCCACGCATCCAGCTTGCGCCCGGAGCCCTCCGGCGGCGGGTCGTGCGAGTCCAGGAGATGCCCGGCCTCGGCCAGCGGGCCCTTCCAGCGGTGAGGCGACAGCAGGGCGACCAGCGCGCGCAATGGCTACTCGATCCGGCGGGGAAATGCCCTGAGGGGGGAACACGGGGGGAACGCGCGCGATTGTAGCAGAGCGCCATGCCGAATGCAAGCCCAAAACTCCTTGACTCCGCGCTCCGCGGCGGATAGATTGGCGCTGTCGCCCTGGGAGGCCGGCAGGGGGCCGCCGGTTGTGGAGTCGGCCGTGCGAAGGTCCACTCGCCGCAAGCTGATCGTGGTGGCCGTGTTGGGCGCGGGCGCCGTGGCCATCGGGCTCGCCGTGCTGCTCACGCGCGGGCGCGGGCAGGCGGGGTCCGGGCCCCCCTCGCCTCCTTCGCCGCCCGGCGTGCGCGAGCCGATGGCGTTCAGCGTGCGGGGCGTCGCGGGGCGGGTCGTCGCGGCCCTCGAGTTGGTGGTGGGCCAGGGCCGCGCCCAGGCCGCCCTGTGGCCGGTGGGGGCCGCGCGCTGGGTCTGCGCGATGGTGGACGGGGCCGAGAAGACCTACGACCTCGACCAGGGGATGTCGGCGGACGCCTTCGCGGGGCTGCTCGAGGGCGGGTTCCAGCCCTCGTCGGCCGAGGGGGCGCGCACGGCGGGCATCTATCGCGCCGTGGCCCGTCGTGCGGTGCCCGAGTTCAGCGAACTGCGGGGCGACCGCGTGCTCGTGCTCGTGTGCCCCAAGGCCGAGTGGCCCGGGCTGTCGCTGCGCTGGCCCCCCATCGCGGTGACGGGCAAGTAGCCGTGGGGCCGGCGCGCCTCAGAAGGCGCCGCGGCCCGACAGCACGGCGGGCAGCGTCGCCGCGAGGATCCGCAGGTCCAGTCCCAGCGAGCAGCGTTCGACGTACTCCAGGTCCAGCCGCATCATTTCGGCATAGGGCAGGTCGTTGCGCCCGCGCACCTGCCAGAGGCCGGTGAGGCCGGGCCGCACAGCGTGGCGGCGCTGGTGCTCGGGCGGCAGGTGTTGCGCCTCGTCGAGCGGCAGCGGGCGCGGCCCCACCAGGCTCATGTGGCCGGCGAGCACGTTGAGGAGCTGCGGCAGCTCGTCGAGGCTCGAGCGCCGCAGGAAGCGCCCGACCCGCGTGATGCGCGGGTCGCGCCGCATCTTGAACACCGGGCCGTCCATCTCGTTGCGGTGCGCCAGCTCGCGGCGCGCCAGCTCGGCGTCCACCCGCATCGAGCGGAACTTCAGCATCAGGAACGGCCGCCCGCCCCGGCCCACCCGCTGCTGGTGGAAGAACACGGGGCCGCGCGACGTGAGTTTGACCAGCACGGCCAGCAGCACGAAGAGCCACGAGAAGGCGAGGAGCCCCAGCGCGGCCAAGGCGAGGTCCAGCGCGCGCTTGGCGGCGCGGTAGGCCCGCCGGCGCCCTGCCTGCGAGTGCGGTGCGGGGATGGAACTCATGTGGCAGCGTCCCGGCGCCGGCGGCTCCGCCGGCCGCGGCCGGGCCGGGCGGCGAAGCTACGGCTTCGCGTCGGCGTCCTGCGGCAGGCGCCGCTTGACGTACTCGGCGATCTGCGCCTGCGCGTTCGAGTCGCCCCAGCCCGACCAGAGGAACTCGGCGCCCACGTCGTACACCTCGGCAAAGAGGCGCTTCTTGCACCAGACCACCTTGGCGAGCGCCAGGATCGGGGTGCCGAACTCGGGGGAGTGCAGGTCAATCGCCACCATCGTGCCGGGCGCTATTTCCTCCTTGGCCTCCAGGCAAATGCCCCCGCCCGAAATGTCCACCGCGAGACTCGACACCGGGCTCTGCTGCAATTCCGCATCGGTCACCACCCGGTACTCCACCGCCCATCCGGCCTTGACCCGGGGAAACTTGCGCCGCGTCAGCATCCCGCCTCTCCTCGAACAACCCGATGGAGCGCCATGCCCGGGCGCCTGGTCGCCCGGCTCGCTAGAGTCTATCCCGGCCGGCGCCCGGGGTCAAGTTGGAATGCACGACTCGCCCGACGCGCCGCTCGCCATGCGTCGAGCGTCGCGCTATAATCAACGGCGCACCGCCCCCAACCCCGAGGGCTCAACATGGAAACCCCACGCACGCCCGCGCCGCACATGTGCCCGCCGCGGCGGGACTTCCTGAGGGCCTCCACCCTCGCCGCCGCCGGCCTGGCGGTCCAACCCCTGCTGGGAGCCGACGACGTGAAGCAGCCCCCCCCGCGCACGCCGCTCAACGTGGTCTTCGTCTTCGCCGACCAGTGGCGCGCCCAGGCCACCGGCTATGCCGGCGACCCCAACGTCCACACCCCCAACCTCGACGTCCTGGCGAAGCGCAGCATCCACTTCACCCGCGCCATCGCCTCGTGCCCCGTCTGCTCGCCCTACCGTGCCTCGCTCATCACCGGTCAGTATCCCCTCACTCACGGCGTCTTCATCAACGACGTGCACCTGCGCCACGAGGCCGTGAGCATCGCCGAGGCATTCCAGGCCGGCGGCTACGACACCGGCTACATCGGCAAGTGGCACCTCCAGGGGCGCGGCCGCCTCTCCTTCATCCCGCCCGAAGACCGCCAGGGCTTCGGCTTCTGGCGCGTCTGCGAATGCACCCACGCCTACAACCAATCGGTCTACTACGGCGACGGCCCCGAGCGCCTCACGTGGCCCGGCTACGACGCCGAGGCCCAGACCCGCTGCGCCCAAGCCTACATTCGCGGCCAGGGACGCGACAAGGCCAAACCCTTCCTCCTCATGCTCTCCTGGGGGCCGCCCCATAACCCGTATGAGACCGCCCCCAAGCAGTTCCGCGACCTCTACGACCCCGCGAGGCTCGTCCTCCGCCCCAACGTCCCGCCCCCCGCCCAACCCGCCGCCCGCCGCGACCTGGCCGGCTACTACGCCCACTGCACCGCCCTCGACACCTACGTCGGCGACCTCCTCAAGACCCTCGACGAGGCCGGCCTCGCCCACGACACGCTCTTCGTCTTCACCTCCGACCACGGCGACATGCTCGGCTCCCAGGGCCAACAGCGCAAGCAGCGCCCCTGGGACGAATCGGTCCGCGTCCCCTTCCTCCTCCGCTGTCCCGCCCTGCACGGCAACCAGGGCCGCGAGATAGCCCAGCCCATCGCCGAGGCCGACCTCATGCCCACCCTCCTACGCCTCTGCGGCCTGGACGTGCCCAAGACCGTCGAGGGCCTCGACCTCTCCTCCCTGATTGTGGGCGGAACGTCCCCGTCCCGTGACAACCCTGTGGGCGGGGCCTCCGCATCCCGCGATCTCCCCGAAGGCGCCCTCATCGCCTGCTACGCCCCCTTCGGCGAGTGGACCCGCGGAGGCGGCGGCCGCGAATACCGCGGCGTCCGCACCGCCCGCCACACCTACGTCGAGACCCGCGAAGGCCCCTGGCTCCTCTACGACAACGAGCGCGACCCCCACCAGCTCACCAACCTCGTCGGTCGCCCCGACGCCGCCGAGGTCCGGGCCCACCTCGCCGCCGAACTCAAGAAGCTCCTCGCCCAGCGGAACGACCAGTTCCTCTCGGGCTGGGACTACATTGCCAAGTGGGGCCACACCGTGGACAAGACCGGCACCGCCCCCACGCCGCCGTGAGGGCGGGCAACGAGCACCACTATCTGTTGTGGGTGGCTTCGGCGTAGACCACAATATGTTCTAAGCCTCCCAGAGTCTCCCAGAGTTCCCGGTTCATGGGGGAGGTCTCGCATGCCCCCCACTGGTAGTGGCTCATTCCGCGCACACCGCACCCCGCGGAGTGCCATGTCTTCCCGGTTTCCTGGGGAGGGCGTGGCGGGCAGCCGCGTTCCACGGGCTTACACCCGCGCCACCTCGTGCGGGCGTCACCGGGCTCCGGCCAGCCATTTCCACAGCGGAACGAACCTGATTCGGCCCCGCAGCCCAAACCACGACGCGTCTTCCTCACGCTCTGCCGTCTCCGTCAGCACGAGCAGTTCTTTGCACTTCATGGCCTCTGAGGCCTTCAGGAGCGCTCGGACCTCTCGGTCGCGCGTCCTGACGTCCCCGACATCCGCGCAGACCTGGAGGAGCTGGGTCACGCGCAGGCCCTGCTTCACCACGAAGTCCACCTCCTCGTGCTGCGGCCCCCGCCAGAAGTAGAACTCCAGTCGCCCCTCGAGCTCCTGCTTGCGGAGCGCGACGGCCACGAGGTTCTCATAGAGCCTGCCGAGGCCGGAGCTGAAGCGGAACGAGGTCGCGGTAACCAACCCATTGTCTGTGCAGTAGAGCTTGCGATTCGTCCGCGCCTGCTCCCGAACCTTGAACGAGAAGCGCCGCACCGAGAAAAACACGAACGCCTCCTCCAGATGCCGGAGGTACTTCTCGGCCGTGTGGACGCTCCGCAGGCGCGTCACCTGGGCCAGCGTGTTGTAGGAGTACTCCTGGGCGATGTTGGACATCAGGTAGACCACCAGGTCCTCCAACCCCTGCGGGGAGCGTACTCGATGGCGGACGACGATGTCCTTGTAGAGGGTCGCCCGCAGCAGCGTGGCCAGATACTCTCGGTGGTTGATCCCTTTGAGCAGCGGCTCGGGGTAGCCACCCAGCTCCGCGTAGCGGCGCAGAGCCTCCACCGTCTCCGCACCTGTGAGGTCGGGCTCCTGCGAGCGGAGATACTCAGGGAACGAGAAGGGGAAGAGCACAATCTGGATGTGCCGCCCGGTCAAGTGCGTGGCCAGTTCGGAGCTCAACAGGTGCGCGTTACTCCCCGTGATCGTGAGGCGGTAGCCCTGCCGCTGGAGGCGATTGACGAACAGCTCCCACTTCGGCAGGTTCTGGACCTCATCCAGCAGGAGATGCTTCGGCTTGCCGTACAGAGCGTCCAGGGCCGCGACCAGCTCGTCGTAGTCGCCCAGTGCCTCCAGGCGCTCGTCGTCGAAGTTCACGTAGCCGAACGGCCCAAGGCCCTGAACCAGGTGCATGGCGAAGAACGACTTGCCCGCCCTCCTGGGGCCGATGACGACCTTGATCAAGTCGTGGGCTAGCTTGCGGGGACCGAACTCGCGCTCCACGTATCGCTCCTGGAGACGTTGCTCGATCTCCCGCTTCTGGAGCAGAAGCACGTCGCGGAGCATTGCTGGCCTCCTTGTCACACATATGCATTATACTGCACAACAATATGATATTATAGTGCAGTATAGTCCAGGCGACGTCGGAAGTCAACCAGGAATGACCGGAAGATCGCTCACCCGCCGCGAGATGGTCGGCACGCTGGGGAGGTTTTCTTTCTCGCCCCTACGCTCCGTCACCTTCTCCTTCTCGCCCCTACGCTCCGCGTGGGGGCGGACATCCGGACGCTCCCGCGTCCAACCCCAACCTCCCGCGGGTTCGCAACCCGCGGGAGGTTCTTTTCCCTGACGAAGGGGCCGCGGAGCGGCCAAGAAACCCGTCCCCACGCAGAGCGTCGGGACGAGAGAAAGGCGCACAGCGTGGGGACGAGGAAAGGGGGGCAGAGCCTAGGGACGAGGAAAAGCCGCCCCAAACGGCCCCTCCGGAATCGCACGGAATACCACGACGTGGATGAGCGGGAGCTCTACGACCTCGCCGCCTCCCAAGGCCGCCCAGGAGGAGTGAGGCGCGGCGGCCTGGCGCGAGGCGGGGGCAGTGCGTGGGTCGCACTGCCCCCAGCCCCGATGCGGAGCGCCGCACGGCGAGAGGAGGCGCGGGGAACGGTCCCCGCCTTCGGCCGGCGGCTACTTGAGGGCCTTGAGGGTGTCTTCGGCCTTCTTGCGCGTGCGGGCGGCTTTCGTTTTCTCGGCCGCGGTTTGCAGGGCCTTCTGGCGCTGCTCCTTCGTCACGCCCTGGAGGTCGTTGCGCGCGGCGAGGTCAATCAGGGCCGCGCACGCCTCTTCGGCAACCCCGGCGTCTGCCGCAAAGGCGCTCAGGGCGTCGAGGGCGCCGGCGACGCCGATGGTGCCCAGGGCGGCGATGGCGAGGCGCTTCTCCTCGTCCTTGGTGATGAGGGGCAGCACCTCGTTGACCTTGGCCAGGCGGTCGGCGGGCGCGAGCTTGGCGGCGCCTTGGACGGCTTGCAGGTAGCCCCGCAGGCCGAGAATCTGATGGGCGGCCTTCTTGCCGCTCTTGGCGAGGGCGAGGAGCGGCTCCAGGACGGCGAGGTCCTCGGGCCACTTGCTGGGCCAGTTGGAGAGGGTGCGCACGGCTTCGTCCTGGACGGCGGCTTCCTTGTCGTCGAGCGCGGCCTTGACGGCGGCCAGGGCCTCGGGGCCGCCGGCGACGGCCAGGGCGCGGAGGCCGACGGTGCGGAGGGGCGCGGCGTCGCTTTTCGCCAGGGGCATCAGTTGTGGTGCGCAGGCCGCGCCCGCGCGGCCGCACACGGCCACGAGGGCCTTCTCGATGGCGGCCTGTTCGTTGCCGTCCTGCGCCTTCTGGATCAGGGTCACGAGGTCGGGCACCTGCTTCTCGCCGCCCAGGAGGGTCAGCGAGGCCACCGCGGCGGCGCGGGTGGCCGGGTCGGGGGCAGCGGCGCATTTCAGCAGGTCGGGCAGGCCGGCCTCGATGCGGCGCAGGCCGATGAGCTCGAGGAGCACCTGCTGCACCTTGCCCGTCGCCTTCGGCAGGCGGGCCGCGATGTCGGCGTCCACGTCGTTGCCCGGCAGGCGGGCGAGGGAGACTTTGGCCGTCCTGGCGAGAGCCTCGTCATCGCCCGCGGCCGCCTCGAGGAGGACGGGCACGCACGTGGCGTTGCCGAGCCGTTCGAGGGCGGCCACGGCGGCGAGGCGGGCGCTGGGCGAGCCGCTCTTGGCCGCCTCGAGCACGGCGGCGATGGCCTTGGGGTCGCGGCGGTCGGCCAGGACGAGGATCAGCAGGGGCTGGCGCTCGGCCGGGGCCTTGGCGAGTTCGGCGGCGATGGCGTCGGTGGCCTCGGGGCCGGGCAGCTCGCGCGCGACGCGCAGGGCCAGGTGGAAGCTGGCCTTGTCGGCCGACTTGAGCTGTTCGACGAGGAGGGGCACGCCGCCGGCCTTGCGGGCGAGGATGGCGCCGCGGGTGCCTTCGAGGGCGCGCTGCCTGGGCACGTCGGCCTTGCGGACGGCGTCGTAGACCTTGGCCGCGTCGTCGGCCTTGCCGGCGTCGAGGAGTTTTTCGGCGCACAGGATCAGTCCGTAGGCGGCGGACGAGCGCGCCACGGGGGGCGCGGTGGCGAGCATCGGCTCGAGGGCCTTGGCGGCGGGTTCGCCGCCGATGCGGCCCAGGGCCTCGGCGGCGGCGGCGGCCACCTCGGGGTCGGCCGCCTTCAGCTTCGCGGCGAGGAGGTCAATCGCCTGGGCATCGCGCCGCACGCCGATCGAGTTGAGGACGCCGATGAGCAGGCGGCCTTCGAGCTTGCCTGCCGCCGCGCGGAGGGCCTCGTCGGCCGCGGGGTCGGGGATCGCTTCGAGGGCGATGCGCGCCCACGACGAGAGCTCGGGGTTCGGCAGCAGCGCGGCCAGCGCGGGCACGGCGGCCTTGGTGCCGTAGACGGCCAGTTGCTTGCAGGGGATCGCCTTGTCCTGCGGGGGCGCGTCGGACTGGATGATGGCGATGAGCTTCGCCTCGTCGGGCGCTTCGCCGGCGCAGGCCACCACGGCGAGCAGGGCGGCCACGATGGCGGAAAGCCACGTTCGGAACATCGTCTTTCTCCTCTCTGGGGTTCGGTATCACAGACGCCAGGGCTCGCGGATGGCCTCGGAGCGCAAGCGGTTGGCCTCGGGGTCGTTGACGAACTCGTGTCTCTTGGGGTCGTAGGTGAGTTTGCGCCGCAGGAACACGGCGGTGTTGACGGCGTGGCAGGCGATGTGGCTGTTGCAGGTGACGAAGTGGTTGGCCTTCGGCAGCCCGCGGCTCTTGACGCAGTCGAAGAAGTCGCGCACGTGGCTGTCGGCGGGGTAGCCGCCGGTCTTCTTGCCGCGGGCGGCGAGCCACTCGGGGTTGCTGACGAAGATTTCGCCGCTGTCGCCGACCTCGACCCAGCCCTTGTCGCCCTCGATGCGCACGGGGCAGGAGCCGACGTTGGGCAGCCAGCCGCCGTTGCGGACGACGAGCTTGACGCCGTCGGCGTAGCGGGCGGTGGCCTGGTCGCCCTGGGGCGGGTCGTATTCCACGGGCACCGTGTCGTCGCTGCGGTTGGCCCACTGGCAGAGGTCCACGCAGTGCGAGCCCCACTCGAGGATGCCGCCGCCGAGCAGGCCGCCGCCTTTCTCGAAGTTGAAGCCGTCGAGCAGGCCCTTGTTGAAGGGCCGCCAGGCCGCGGGGCCGAGGTAGAGGTCCCAGTCCACGTCTTCTTTCGAGGGCTCGGGCTCGGCGGGCCGCCAGCCGCTCATGCCGGTGCCCATGCCGGCGGGGTGGGCGTGGAGCGTGTGGATCTTGCCGATCTTGCCGCTGTGCACGATGTCCATGGCGTAGATGAAGTGCGCCACGTTGCGCCGCTGCATGCCGCCCTGGAAGACGCGGGCGGTGCGCTCGTAGGTGGCGGCGAGCTCGAGGCTCTGGGCGATGTTCTTCGTGCACGGCTTCTCGCAGTAGACGTCCTTGCCGGCCTTGGCCGCGTTGATCGAGGCGGTGGCGTGCCAGTTGGGGCCGGTGGCGATGAGCAGGGCGTCAATGTCGGGGCGGGCGAAGAGCTCGCGGTAGTCAATGTAGGCGGCGCAGCGGTCGTCGCCGTTGCGGCCGTCGGCCATCTTCTTCGCGCGCTCGCGGCGGTCGCGGCGCACGTCGCAGATGGCCACGCAGCGCACATCGGGCTCGCGCAACATGCAGCCGAAGACGTAGCTGCCGCGGCCGCCGATGCCCATCGCGCCCAGGAGAATCTGGTCGCTCGGGGGCCGGGCGCCCTCGCGGCCCAGCACGGCCGACGGCAGCACGTGGGGAGCGGCCAGCGCCGCGCCCATGGCCGCCAGGCCGCGCCGGAGGAACTGCCTGCGGCCCACAACCCACTTGTCCGACATCAGGGACTCCTTTCTGTCTCCACACCGGTACTCGCTGTCCCTAAGCATTCTAGCCATCGCGTCCGGCATTGCAAGCGCGCGCGGCCCGGATCATTCGCCGGAGGACCTCCGAGGGTGTTGGGCCTCAGGCTTCGAGGAATGCGAAGGGGGGCTGGCGGGCCAGGCGGGCCTGGCGGCGCTCGTGCAGGCGGCTCGTGGGATGGGCCCGCCGGCCGTGGCGGGGCGTGAGGCGTCGGGTCCCGCTCCAGGCGGCCTCACGCCCTCCGTTCTCACCGAACGACGAGGGCGGAGGGCGGAGGTCGGGTGTGGGCCGGAGTTGTAGGTGGCTGCGGGAGCTCCGAAGGAGCGAAATGGGATAGCCCAGGGCAACGCCCTGGGAACAAGACCGCCCCGTGGCAGCCCTGAAAGGGCGGAATAGAGAGCTTCTATCTCGCCCCTTCAGGGCTGAACCCGTGAATCCCACTCAACCCAGGGCGTTGCCCTGGGCTATCCCATGCGAGCCCTTCAGGCTCCAGAGAGAACCACCCTGCCCACAATTCCGGCCCACACCCGCGGAGGTCAGGCACCTTGATACCCCGCGCGCCGCCCGCTACAATGCGACTTGTGACGGGCGAGCAACTGACTGGGCATGGGGGATTGGCCGTGGCACAGATGCTGGAGATTGACGCCCGTGGCCGCCTGAAGCTGCCCGACCAGTTGCGTGAGGCGGCGCACATCACGAACGTCTTCATCTATGCCGCCGGCCGCGAGAGCGAGTTGAGAGCGCCGCGTACACAGGCCCTCGCGGACGTCGTGCGAGGCGACCTCCCTGCGGCAATCAGCTCCGAAGTCTGACAGGAGATCACGCACATCTACCACAGGCGCCAGCGCCCGGACCTTGCCGTCGAAGTGGTCCGTCGCGTCAAGAACGGCCGCCGCGGAGCCGACCGCCGGGCGCGGCAGAGCCCGACCGCGGGGGTGTAGGAATCATGCAGAGCGCCTCCGGAGCTACCACGGGCACCTGGGCTTCCCTGATCAATCGGGCGGTGGCGCGGTTCCGCAGCGGCCTTCTCTGGGCCGTTGCCACATCCTGGGCCGCCTCCGCCGCCCAGGCTCCACCTGCCTCCCAAGCACCAGCAAAGAGGGCCACCGTGAAGGACAAGACGTTCGTCGCCTGGGTCTCGCCCGCCAACCTCACGCAGAAGGGCGGCAGCGTGCTCACACTGGAGAACCCCGGCGGGGTGTTCGACGCCCTCTGCTTCGCCGAATACCAGCCGGCCAAGTGGATGCTCGGCAGCGACTTCGGCCGACGCTGCCACCGCGACCAGGACGCCTGGCCCGCCGAGACTGCCGGCCCCGATACCGTGGTGCAGGTCGCCATCGTCTTTCGTGGCCGCGAGGTGTCGCTCTACCGAAACGCCCAGCCCTATGCCCGCTACACGATGGCCACCGAGCCGATCGCCTTCGACGAGCAGAGCACCGTGCTCATGGGCCTGCGCCACGTGGACGCCGGCAGGCCACACTGCTTCTTCACGGGCACGATCGAGGACGCCCGCATCTACGACACGGCCCTCGACGCCCAAACGCTCGCGTCGCTGAAGCCGAAGGAGCCCTCCGACCCCAAGCCCTTCGCCTGGTGGCCCTTCCGGGACGGCAAGGCCGTGGACGCGATGGGCCGCTTCCCCGAGGGCCGGCTGGTGGACGGCGCGACGATCTCCGACGGCAAGCTGCACCTGCCCGGGCCCTCGAGCTATCTGATCGCCGAGACGCTCGTGCCCCCCGACCTCACGACGCTCTACCACGAGAGCCTGCGTCCGCAGTTCCACTTCACGGCCCGGCAATGGACCCGCTACAAGCTCAACCCCGGCCCCCACGAGGAGGGCTGGGTCAACGACGTCAACGGCCTCTTCTACCTCGACGGCGAGTACCACCTGTTCGCCCAGCGGTGGTGGAGCTGCTGGCTGCACGCCGTCAGCAGGGACCTGATCCACTGGGAGGAACTGCCGCCCGCCTTCGGCAAGGGCGGCAAGTTCGGCGGCACCCAGTCGGGCAGCGCCGTGGTGGACTCGGCCAACACCTCGGGCCTCGCCACGGGCCAGAACACGCCCGTCATCGTCGCCTTCTGGAGCAGCACCGATAACCTGAACCAGTGCATCTCTTACAGCAACGACCGCGGGCGCACCTGGACGAAGTGGGACAAGAACCCCGTCCTCGTCCACCCCGAACGCGACCCGCGCGTGTTCTGGTACGAGCCGGGCAAGAAGTGGGTCATGATCCTGTCCGGCCCCGGCGGCACCTACGTGCTCTTCGAGTCCACGAACCTCACGAGCTGGCGCAAGCTGGACACCCTGAAGGGCTTCTTCGAGTGCCCCGACATGTTCCCGCTGCCCCTGGACGGCGACCGGAGCCGCCTCCTGTGGGTGGTGATTGACGGCGACGGCAGCTACGCGGTCGGAGACTTCGATGGCGCCACGTTCAAGCCGGCCACGGAGAAGCGGCGCACCGCCGGCCCGCACTTCTATGCCACCCAGACCTGGAACCACGTCCCCGAGAGGGACGGGCGCCGCATCCAGATCGCCTGGATGCGGGGCGGCAGGTACCCCAACATGCCCTTCAACCAGCAACACACGTTCCCCTGCGAACTCACCCTGCGAACGCGCGGCGGCACGCCCCGCCTGTTCCGGAAGCCCATCGCCGAGATCGCCACCCTCCACAAAGGCAAGACCGAGACGAAGAACCAGGCGCTGGCAGCGGGCGCGGAGTTGAACCTCGCCGCGAAGGGCGACCTGTTCCACATCCTCGCCACGCTGGAGATGGCCGAAGGGGCCGAGGCCGCCTTCCGCATTCGGGGCGAGACGTTGGCCTTTGCGACAGACAGGCTGACGATCCAGGGTTACACGGCCCCCGTGACCCCTCAGGGCGCGAAGCTGACCCTGGAACTGCTCGTGGACCGCACGTCCATCGAAGCCTTCGCCAACGAGGGCGAGGCGTCGGTGGCGGCCTGCTTCCTCCCGACCGATGAGACGCTCGCCCTCAAGTGCCTCAGGGGAAGCGTCCGGATCGCGGCCATCGAGGCGTATGAGCTGGAGTCCATCTGGAAGGACGCGCCGAGAAGATGAGCCCGCGCAGGCCCCGCCGCGGCACGCTGGCCGCCGGCGAGGGCCCGCTCAAGAAAGGAGACGCCGATGCCGAGAAGCCTGTTGTGCGCCCTGTGGGCCGGCCTGGCATTGGCGGCGTGCCTCGCCGCCGAGGAGCCGAAGAAACCGCCCGAGGCCAAGCCGGAGTTCGTGATCGGCGAGATGCGAATCCAGACCTTCCCGGCCCGGACCTATCTCTATGCGGAGCGCGAGACGACGATCGCCAAGGTCGGCCAGACCTTCGCCGAAGTCGTGCCCCCGCTCGTCAAGGTGGCCGAGGCGGGCCAGGCGCGCATCACCGGGCCGCTCGTGTCGGTGGCCGTGGGCGCGACGGGCGAGCCCGACGCCCCCTTCAAGCTCTTCGTCGGCTTCCTCGTGGCCGACGACACGAAGCCCGTGGGAGGCTTCCAGGTGAAGAAGCTGGCCGAGTTCCGCTGCGCGACGGTGCTCTACTCAGGCCCGTCGGCCAAGACGAGCCAGGCCTACGGCAGGCTCTTCGAGGCCCTCACCGCCGCCGGCCACGTGCCCACCGGCGAAACGCGCGAATACAACCTCTACTGGGAGTCGCCCGAGTCGCCGAACAACGTGATGCTCATCCAGGCGGGCGTCAAGAGCCCCGAGGCCGCCGGCCAGTTCTGACCGCGCGGCCGGTGTTGCCTGAGCTACAACGAACCGGGGACTGGGGTCATGGGGCCATTGCGCCGCTGGGTCTCGCATCACGTCGCCTACCCGCTGATGCTCGCGTGGATGTCGGCGCGCCGCGGTGGCACGTGGCGCCCGATGCATCGCCTCCGCGAGTTGGATGCGCTGTCGCGTGCCGAGCCACGCGTGTGGCAGGCGTTCCGCAACCAACAGCTCGTCCGCTGCCTCACGAGCGCGCTGGGCCACATCCCCTTCTACCGTGGTCTGCCGGCCCGCCTGCGCGACCTCGTACGCGACGACCCCATGGAGGCGCTGCGCCAGTTCCCCATCGTGACGAAGCGCGACATGCAGGACCGCGCCCAGGAACTCCTGGCCGACATCGAGCCGCCCGGCGGCCGCGCGACGAGTTGGACCAGCGGCTCGACGGGCCAGCCGACACAGTACTGGGTGGACTGCCGCCGGTGGCCCGTCCGCTTCCTGGCGGGGTTTCGCGACAAGATGCGCCTCGGCTGGCGCCCGGGCGATCCCGGGGCGCTGATCGAGGTGCCGAGCGCGCTGTTCTGGGAACGCCCGTGGTTCCGCCGCGTTCTCAACCGCCTCGGCGGCACGTACGTCGGCATCAACGTCCACACGATGACGCGCGAGTCGTCGCGCGCCTTCCTCGAGACGATGGAACGCCATCGGCCCGTCTACATCCGCGGCATCGCGTCGGGGGTGGACGACTTCGCCGGGCTGCTCGAGGCCCAGGGCCTCGAAGGCCGCGCCCGAGGGCTGGGCCTCAAGGCCATCACCACCTGCTGCGAGAAGCTCTATCCCCACCATCGCGAGCGGATCGAGCGGGTCTTCGGCACACGCGTCTTCGACCTCTACGGCTGCAACGAGTTCGGGCCGATGGCGCTCGAGTGCGCCGAGCACAATGGCCTCCACGTGGCCGCCGACACCCTGGTGCTGGAGATCGTGGACGACAGGGGCCAGCCTCTGCCCCCCGGCCAGAGCGGGCGCGTCGTGGTCACCGACCCGTGGAACCTGGGCTTCGCGCTCATCCGCCTCGACCTGGGCGACGTGGCCAGCTACCTGCCCAATGAGCCCCCCTGCCCCTGCGGCGTCACGTTCCCGCGCATCGCGCCCGTAGACGGCCGTCAGATGGATTTCGTCACGCTCCCCGACGGCCGGCGCGTCCATGGCCTGCACTTTGCCGGCCACCTCAACAAGGCCAAGGGAGTGCGCCAGTACCGCTTCGTGCAGGAGCGGCCCGACGAGTTGACGCTCTTCATCGTGGGCGATCCCGCGGCCGCGGAGCCCCAGCTCGCGAAAGTGCGCGGCGTCACCCCGCCCGGGATGCGGCTGGACATCCGGTTTGTGGACGAGCTGCCCCGCACCGACCGCGGCAAGCGGCTGTACGTCGTGTCGCGGGTGCGCCCGGAGCCCCATCGAAGCTGAAAGCTCCTTGACATTGGTCCCCGCGCCCGGTAGGCTAGTGGCGTTGGCATCGCCTCCCCCTCCGCTGGCCCTCCCCGACAAGAGGCCCCTTCGGCCCGATGGCTGGCTCCTTCGCCCTCGACGCGCTCGAGGCCGCCGTGCAGAGTCAGGCGCGCGGTCTCGGCGCACACTACACGCCGTACGAGATCGTCGAGCGGATCGTCCGCACCACGCTCGGCCCGCTGTGCGCGGGCCTTGCCGCGCACGAGGTGCCGGCCCTGCGCGTGCTCGACCCCGCGGTGGGCAGCGGGCGCTTCCTGGTGGCCGCGCTCGACTTCCTGACGCATGCCGCGGGGGGCGACGGGCGCACCCGCGCGCTCATCGGGAGACAGTGCCTCTACGGGGTGGACGTGGACCCCTGCGCGGTGGACCTGGCGCGCAGGGCCGTAGCGGCCGCCGCGGAGGTGTTGCCGGAGGAACTCGCCCGCCACCTCGTTGTGGGCGACAGCCTGCTCGCCGGCCCGGCGGCGCTTCTCGGGGCGGAGGCCTTCGATGCGGTGCTGGCCAATCCGCCCTGGATCTCGTACTCGGGACGCCACGCGGCGGCCATCGAGCCGGCCCGTCGCCGGCGCCTCGCCGAACGCTTCGCGTCGTTCCGCGGCTGGCCGACGACGCACGGCGCGTTCCTGGAGTTGGCGGCGGGCCTCCTGCGCCCGGGCGGCCGCGCCGCGCTCGTGGTGCCCCAACAGATGTGCCATCTGGCCGGTTACGAGGCGGCGCGGCGGGCCGCCGATGCGCTCTGCTGCCTCGAGCCGCCCCCCGAAATGCTGGGCGAGGGGTGCTTCGACGGCGTCGTGCAGCCGGCCGCGGTCCTCTACCTTCGCCGCAGGACCGGCGGCGAGTCGGGTGCCTGGGCCGCTGACGAACCGCTCGCTCACGGGGCGGAGGTCCGTTCGTTCCTGGAGCAGATGCGCCGCCACCCGCCCGCGCCGCCCGGCACGTTCCGCGACCCGGGCGTTCACACGGGCAACAGCGCGGCCCTGCTGCTGTATGACGAGCCGGCAGAGGGGCGGGTGCCGGTGCGCGAGGGCCGCTGCATCCACCCCTTTTCGCTCGACGAGCCGCGCCGGTGGCTCGACGCGGCGCCGCGGCTACCCCCGGGCCGCTACTGCCGCATCGGGCGGCCCGAGGCGTGCCTCGGGGCGCGCATCCTGCTGCGCCAGACGGCGAACCGGCCCGTCGCGGCCCGCCACACGGCGCCGGCATACTTCCGGAACAGCGTGCTCGCCTGCTACGGGATTTCAGGGCTGGACGACGCGGCGCTCCTCGGCCTCCTGAACAGCGCGCCGGTGGCGTTCTATCACCGGTGCTGCCATGCCGACAGCGGCCAGCGTGCGTTTCCCCAGGTGAAGGTGAGCCACCTCCAGGCTCTGCCCATCGCCCGCGAGGCGGGGGAGCTGGCGCCGCTCGCGCGGCGCCTGGAGGCGCTGGCCGCCGAGCCCGAGGGCCGGCCCGCCTTGCGGGCGGCGGCAATCGCGCAGCTCGACCGCCTGGCCTGTCGGGCCTATGGCCTCAGCGCGTCGGCCGAGGCCTGGGTGATGGGCTGGGCGAAGGCAGAGCGGGGGGAGGAAAAAGAAAAATAGCGGGGGCGATTGGCGGCACTTTGAGGACTCCTGCGGGGTTTGCACCCACGCACGAGCCAGGGAATACAGTGCGCGAGAGAAGCTTTCGCCGGGCGTCCCGACCGCCGCGGTGGCCAACTCGCGGGCGGCGGGGGGGTATCCGCGAGTTCCCGTTCCACCGAGGCGGCCGGAGAAGACGCCGGTTCGCACCAATCGCCCCCGAGCTTGTCAAAGTTGGGCCCCTCGCCCCGGCGCCATCACGTGAGAGCCGATGCAGCGCCGATGCCTTGTCCGCCTACTGAGTTTCCACTCTCGATGCCACGCGGTTTGAGGGGCCGCAGCCGATGCGACGCTTCGCATCTGACTGATCTTTATTAGAGCAACAACCATGCCACTGCGACGCAAATTCCTGCTCATGATCGGTTCAGGATGCGGTGCCATCGCCGTAAACATCGTTTTGTCAACAAGTTGCGTGCTGCACATCCCAGGCTGACGAGGGCCCGAACCAGCGCCTTGAGGGTTGGCGATGGCGCCATCGAGATAAGAAGCTGACTTCAGATAAACGGGTTGCATGCGCCAGCAGTAATCGCTTAAGTCGTGCTAATACAATTAGTTAGGCCAGATGCCACAGACTTGTGGCGCTTCTGTGGCGCCCCCTGGGCGATGCGGGGCTGTAGGAGGCGAGGCAGGGGCGACTTGGCTTGGGGGGTGGCAGGCTATCTATCGCGCAGGCGCCTGGGGCGGCTAGCTCTCGGCGCCAACGAGTTCCTGCACCACGGCGGGGTCCACGAGGCCCGCGAGCTTGCGGAGGGCGAGGGCCTCGATCTGGCGGACCCGCTCGCGGCTGACCTGGAAGCGACGGCCGATCTGCTCGAGGGTTTCGGCCTTGCGCCCGACGCCGAAGCGAGCGACGAGGACCTCGCGCTCGCGTGGGCTGAGTTCCAGGAGCAGCGAGGCGACGGTGGAGCGCAGGACCTCGCGGAAGTCGCGCCCGGCGGTGCCCGGCTCGGCGACGCGCTCGTCACCATGAGCCTCGATGAGTTCCTCGGTGCCGGTCATCTCGAGGTGGTGGCGCTGGGCCTCGCGCGGGAGGGTCTTGGCGAAGTTCTTGCGGATGGCCCAGCTCGCGTAGGTGGAGAAGCGCACGCCGCGGGCGATGTCGAATTTCTCGATGGCCTGCATGAGACTCACCGTGCCGTCGCTCACCAGGTCGTCGAGCCGGCGGCCCGAGCCGAGGTGGCGGCTGGCCAGGTGCACGACGAGGCGCAGGTTGGCGACGACCAGGCAGTTGCGCGCGGCCACGGCGTGGTCGTGCAGGCGCACGAGGCGCTGGAGCTGCGCGTCGGTGAGCTCCGAGGGCTTCAGCTCCTCGCGTGCGCGGGCCAGGAGGCACTTGGCGAGGTTGTAGCGGCGGAAGAGACGCTCCTCGCGCTCGGCGTCCAGCGGGCCCTCGATGCGGCTCTCGTCCACCTCCTCAGGCGGCAGGTCGCCCAGGATGGCCTGCTCGGCGTCGGCACGGTCGAAGTCGGGCGAGGGGACGAAGGACCACTCGGTGCCGAGCACCTCGTCCACGACCACCTGGCGGACGGCGTGGCTGACGGCGCGGGTGCCGATGAGGAACGAACGGGCGAGCTCGCGCGGCTGGTAGCCGTGGCGGTAGAGGGCGAGAAGCTGGCGGCGTTCGTCGTCGGTGAGCGGCTTGGGGCTGGGCGCGAAGATGGCCGTGCCGGGATGCTCGCGCGCGTAGTCGGCCAGCACGCGGCGCACGGCGTCGTGCGAGCAGCCGAACTCGCGGGCCAGGCGGCCCACGGCCTCGGTCGCCGTGAGGTCGTGCGCCAGCGAGAGCTCGAAGGCCCGCGCCAACAGGGCGCGGCGGGCCTCCGCGTCGAGGTACGAGTAGGCGCGCGTGCGGCCGATGATGTCGGGGTGCGCCTCGACGAAGGCCTCGAGATCGCCCTGGCACACGCCCGAACGCTTCTTGCCGTTGGGGAACACGAAGCGCAGCGTCACCAGGCCCTGCGCGCGCCAGCGGCGCAGGGTCTTGAGCGACACGTCGTAGCTGCGGCACACCTCCTCGAGGGCCAGCACCGGCTCGCCCGCCGAGGCCACGGGCAAGTCGAGCGAGTCGCTCAGCTCGTGCAGCAGCGTCATCAGGTCGGCCTGGAGCGAGGCGCCCTCGAACACCGCGTGCGGCGCGTCGTCGGGCCGGAAGCGGGTGATCTGGTAGACCACGTAGTCGTAGGGGTAGGATTGGGCGGGGTCGAGCAGCGGGGCGAACTTACGCAAACGGCCGAGTTGCTCGACCTTGCGCTTGCAGGGCGTGTAGGCGAACTGACGGGCCAGCTCGCCGATCAGGGCGTTGCGGTAGCGCGCCAAGCCGAACCTCCGCTTCCCGCCGCCCCATGAGTATACTACGGAGCCGCCATCCCGTCAATCACCTTTTTCCTCGCTCCGCGCGGCTTCGCGGCTTTGATTTCCCCATCTCCCGCCGATATACTGGGGGTGGGACGTGGGCCGCCCTGGGGAAACCATGCGCTACCGCGCCATTGCCGCGCTCATCCTTCTCGTCGCCGCCCAACCCTCGCGGGCGCACGGGCCGTTCAGCCTCGCCTGCCCGCGCACGCGCCCCGGCGGCGTGAAGATTGATGGCGACATCGCGGGGTGGCAGGACGACCGCTTCACCGCCGTGCCCTCCACCCGCCGTTGCTTCGGCCAACCGCGGTCCGACGACGACGTGAGTTTCCGCTTCGCGACGATGTGGGACCAGTGGTTCCTCTACGTGGCCGTGGTCGTGCGAGACGACTCGCTCGTCCCAGCCCCCACGCTCGACCGCCTCTACGAGGGCGACTGCGTGGAGATATGCCTCGACGTAAACAACGACAGCGAAGGCGGTTACGATGCCTCCGACTTCCAGTTCGTCATCTCCCCCACCGGCGGCCCGGGCAACAAGCCGCGCGTGAACCTCTACCGCAACCCGTTCTATCGCATTGACGACCGCCCCTTCGTTCACGTCGCATCCAACATCACCCCGGAGGGCTACGTCATCGAGGCCGCCTTCTCGTGGCGCCAGCTCGGCGCCGTGCGGGGCCTCGGCCAGATCGTGGGCTTCGAGATCGGCGTGCGCGATTACGACGCCGACGGTTCCAAGAAGGGCATCGCCTGGGCACCCGCCGCCGACCCAGCAGCTAACCCTTTGCGCTGGGGAGACTTAGTGCTCACCAACCAGCCCAACGCCGACGTCTCGCTCCTCGTCGAACCCATCCGCGAGCAGAACGAGCGCTGGCAGCGCCTCCTCAGTGGCTCGGCGCGCGAGACCGATAACCAGGTCGCCGTCACCGTCACCGCCGCGCAAGCCGGCCGCCTCGCCCTCGGCCTCGGCTGGAACCTCCAGTTCCGCGACGGCCGCTTCCCCGACTGGTCCGACGGCGCCTGGCGCGCCTTCCTCGAACTCCTCGAATGGGCACGCCCAGCCTGGCTCCGCTACGGCGTAAACCTCGGTCAATGGGAGCCCAAGAACGACGACGCAGACCCCACCCACCCCAACTGGGAGGGCTTCGCCTTCCGCTCCAAGGCCATGCTCCACCACTATCGCGTCCTCGACCTCTGCGAACGCCAGGGCATTGACGTCCTCTGGGCCAACTGGTGCATCGGCGACCGAGCCACCGGCGTCCACTGGCTCGCCGAGTCCACCCGCGACCCAGCCCTCACCGACCCCGACGGCGACCCCTACAACGACGCGCCCTATGACCCCGAGGAACTCGCCGAGAGCCTCGCCGCCTGCCTCCACCACCTGAGAAACGTTCGCAACTACACCTGCGTCAAGCACGTCTCCCTCTGGAACGAACCCGACCAGGGCTGGTCCCTCAACTCCCCCTCGGCCGGCTACCCCAAGCCCTTCTGGACCTACTACGACGCCCTCGCCAAGCACCTGGTCCGCCTCGGCCTGCGTGACGCCGTAAAGATCGTGGGACCAGAGACTTCCACCGGCAGTTACGACAGCCTCTCCTCCCTCGCCGGCAAGCCGGCCCCCTACTCGAACGAGGCGGATATCCTCGCTCACCACGACTATCTCGGCTTCGCCGACTACCATCGCATTGACCGCGGCGCCCCCATCGCCCGCGCCGCCAAGGCCTACGCCGAGCTGCGCTCCGCTCTCCCTAAACCCATTGCCGTCACGGAGTTCGGCAACATGGGCAACGGCTCCGAGGACGTTGCCGGCGACGACGCCGTCTGGGCCGGTTCCCTCTCCTGCGCCCGCCTCGTCGTCGAGGGCCTCAACGCCGGCGTCGCCGGCTTCCTCCGCTGGGAGTTCAAGCCGTATGGCGTGTCATGGCAGAACTTTGGGGCGTTGACGACCCTCAGCCAGCGTGCCCTCTTCGAGCCCTACCGTCCCGTCTTCTTCCCCCACGCCCTCCTCTGCCGCACCGCCACCAAGGGAGCGGACGTGCTGGTCACCCAGGTCCAGGGCGGGCTCGACGAAAACGCCGTCCCCCGCGTCACTTGCGTCGCGCTCTACCAGCGCGACACGGGCCTCGCCCTCCTCCTGGTCAACGACGGCTTCCAACCGAAGCAGATCACCCTCAAGCTCGACCCTAAGCTGCCAGGCGGCATGCCCTTACAGCTCGGCCACCTGTCATACGACGCCACCCTGCCCAACACCTTCTACAAGCACCCCCCCGTAGCCGTAGCCAATGGCGAGGCCCTCCTCACCCTCGCCCCTCGCAGCATTCACTCGCTCTCGACGCGCCAGGACTTCACCCAAGTGTCTCCACTGCCGATACTTCCACCGCGCGAGGAGCCGCGATACACCACCCGGAAGGCCGCCGGCGTCGAGCACGACGTGGCCCTAATGCGCTTCGACGCCGATTACGACTGGCGCGTGTGGCAGAGCACGGCCGGCCACACGGCTTTCACCAGCGCTGCCGACCAGGCCGACGCCGCAAACCGTGTGCTGAGAATCGCTTACGACATGATCGGCGTCCGGGCCAACCAGCGCCCCGAGCACGTCGTCGCCCACACAGACCTCATCGTCCGCGGTGCCCCGCTCCGCATCGCCGCCCGCGTCCACGGCGACGGCCGGGGGCATCTCCTCAGCTTCGTCTTCCTCGACTCCAAGGGCGAAGTCTTTGAGGCGCCTGAACCTGTGGCGATTTCGTGGACGGGTTGGCGGGCGCTCGAGCGCCCCATCGCCGACTTCCCCAAAGGCTGGGGCCGCTGGAACGGCGACGGCGTGCCCGACTATCCCCTCCGCGGCTTCGGCATCGTCCTCACCGCGCCCAGCACCGACTTCGTCGGCAAAGGCATCCTCCAGGTGGACGACATCGAGGTCGTCTCGGCGCCCCCCGCTCCCGCCCCCTGAGGCGCCGCCGCCAAGAGGCGTCTCCCGCCATCCGCCTCACGCCTGGCCGTCATAGTCGCTCATCTCCGGCCCGGCGGCCGACTGAGCAAGTATGGCGCTTTGGCGATTCAGGCCCCTCCAGGGCCATTGCGCCCATACTTGCTCATTTTCCCCCCCACGCACTTGAGCAAGCATGGGCGCATGTTCCCAAGACGCTACATGCCCGGGTGCGGGCCGGAATTGTAGGCAGGGTGATTGTCTCTGGAGCCTGAAGGGCTCG
>DAOOIT010000036.1:0-41630 GCA_035384565.1 Planctomycetota bacterium
GGCCAGAATCGCGGGCGTCGCAGTCCCACGCGGATTCTTGGACAGGCTCCTAGAGCCCGTGCGGAAGCCCATGTGGAACTGCGCCGCCGCGCCTCGCCTCCGCCGCGCTGACACCGGCGAGGCCGCCCACGAGGACTCCCCTATGGCGCAGGCGGGGCCTCCGTGCGGAGGTGGCAGGTGTCGTTGAGCGACACAACGGTAAAGTCGTCGCCTTCGGCCTCGAAGACGTTGATGGCACAGGTGTCCTGCCGAAGTCGCCAGAAGCGGTCGTTGCCCAGCCCCATCACCGCCAGCAGGAGGATGCGGTTGATGACCGTGTGGCCGACGAGCACGATGGTTGCCCCGTCGTGGCAGGCGGCCAGTTCCCTGACGGTGGCCAGGCCGCGGGAGCGCAGGTCGTCGAGTGTCTCGCCGCCAGGGATTCGGGCCCGATGCGGCGCCTCATACCAGTGGCGGGCAATCTCCGGCCAGCGCTGGCGGACCTCGTCCGGCGTCAGACCCTGCCAGTCGCCGTAATGGATGTCCAAGAGGCCAGAATGAGGCTGGATGGGCAAGCCGAAGTGCCTGGCGATGGCCTCGGCGGTCTTCAGCGCCCGGCTCAAGGGGCTGGAGTAGACGGCGGCGGGCCGCCACTCGGCGGCGACGCGCCGCCCGGTCGCCTCGGCCTGAGCGAGGCCGGCATCGTTCAGCGGCACGTCGGCCCGCCCGCGGAAGCGTTCCACCCGGTTCCATTCCGTCTGGCCGTGTCTGACGAGGATCATCCGTGTCACTTGTCGGCTCCAAGCTGGGTGCCAGTGGCGCAACGACTGGGTTGCAGGATAGCAGGATGTCGTGGCGGTTTCAACCCTGTGGGGCCAGTGGGGCTCGGGCCAGAAGCCTGCGCGATGCAGAGAAAGGCGCTTGAAAGGCCACGGCCATCGGCCTATACTGTGTTTCAGCCACAGTGAGTCCCGGTCGCAGGCCAGTGGCCGGCTCCCAAGCTGTCACGGTCTCCCCGCCAAAGGGTCTGTGCGATGCTCAGGTCGCTATTTGCCAGAGTAGCACCCGGCATGGTCCGGCGAGAGGCCCGGGCGGCGCAGGGCATGGCCGGCGAGGAGCAGCGCCGCCTGGCCGAGGTGTGCGCCCTGTCGCCCGAGGACGCCCTGCGCCGATTGGGGACGTCGTGGCGCGGCCTGGACGGGGCCGCGGTTGCGGCCCGCCGTGCGGAGGTTGGTGCCAACGCGATCACCACCAGGAGACGCGGTGGGGTGGTTGTGGAGGTGTTGCGGCGCTTCCGCAATCCCCTCGTCGTGCCGTTGCTGGTGATCGCCATCGTGTCGTTCCTGATGGGGGATGTGAAGGCCACGGTTGTGGTCAGTGGGATGGTGTTCCTGAGCGTGGGGCTGTCGTATTTCCAGGAGACACGCTCGGCGCGGGCCGTGGAAGAACTCAAGGCAATGATCCACAGCCGCGCCACGGTGGTTCGGGAGGGCAAGGAGGAGGAGGTCCCGCTTGCTGATGTGGTGCCGGGGGACCTGGTGGTCCTGGATGCAGGGGCGTTGATTCCGGCTGACTTGCGTGTGGTGCGGGCGAAGGACCTGTTCGTGGCGCAATCGGCGCTCACCGGGGAGTCGATGCCGGTGGAAAAAACGGCGGCGGAGTGCAGCGCAGGGGGCCGCGACGTGCTGGGCATGGGGTCGGCGGTCTTCCTGGGCAGCAGCGTCGTGAGCGGTTCGGGCCTAGGAGTCGTGGTCAACACGGGCAATCGCACGCTCTTCGGAGGCATCTCGTCCAGACTGGCAGAGGCCGAAACGGAGACGAGCTTCGACAAGGGGGTCAAGCAGTTCACCTGGCTGATGGTTCGGTTCATGTTGGTGATGGTGTGTGCGGTGTTCCTGATCATCGGTCTGACCAAGGGCAATTGGGTAGAGGCCTTGCTCTTCGGGCTCGCGGTGGCCGTGGGGTTGACGCCGGAGATGCTGCCCATGATTGCCACCGTGAACCTCTCTAAGGGCGCTCTGGCCTTGGCAAGGAAGAAGGTGGTCGTCAAACACCTATCGTCCATTCAGAACCTTGGGGCGATAGACATCCTGTGCACGGACAAGACGGGAACCCTCACCCAGGACCGCGTGGTGCTGGAGAAGCACCTGGACGTGACCGGCCGGCCGAGCGATGACGTGTTGCGGTATGCGTACCTGAACAGCTATTATCAGACGGGGTTGCGGAATGTGCTCGACAGGGCGGTGCTTGATCATACCGATCTTGATGTGGAGCGGTCGTGCCGGAAGGCGGACGAGATTCCCTACGATTTCCTACGCCGCCGCATGTCGGTGACGATAGAGTACGAGGGCGACCTGGTCCTCATCTGCAAGGGGGCGGTGGAGGACGTGCTGAAGGTCTGCTCGCGGTACCAAGTGGAAGACGAGGTGTATCCGCTGATTGACGCCATCCGTTACGACGTGCTCGAGGAGGCCCAGGCGTTGGGCCGCGACGGGTTCCGCGTGCTGGCCGTGGCGTACCGCGAGTTTCCCCGCGACAAGTCGCAGTTCAGCGTGGCCGACGAGGCGGAACTCGTCCTGCTGGGCTATATCGCCTTTTTCGACCCTCCAAAGGACACGGCGGGTCAGGCCATCGCCGAGCTGCGGGACGCCGGCGTGCGGGTGAAAGTGCTGACCGGCGACAACGCGCTGGTCGCGCGGAAAGTCTGCGGCGACATGGGCCTGAACGTGGAGCGGGTCGTGACGGGCGATGAGATCGGCGGCCTGTCCAAAGAGCAGTTGGGCGAGCTCGCCGATCACACGGATGTATTCGCCCGCCTCACCCCCCTGCAGAAGGAGGAACTGATCGGCGCCCTGCGAAGCCGTGGGCATGTGGTGGGGTATCTCGGCGACGGCATCAACGACGCGCCGTCGCTGAAGACCGCCGACGTCGGGATTTCGGTGGATACCGGCGTGGATGTGGCCAAGGAGGCCTCCGACGTGGTGCTTCTGGAGAAGAGCCTCACGGTCCTCGAGGATGGGATCATCGAGGGGCGCCGGGTCTTCAGCAACATCATCAAGTACATCCGCATGGGCGCCAGTTCCAATTTCGGCAACATGTTCAGCGTGGTGGGCGCGGCATCGTTTCTGCCTTTTCTGCCCATGGCCCCGATTCAGATCCTCACGAACAACCTCCTGTATGACTTCTCGCAAGTGGGCATCCCCACCGACCAGGTGGACGAGGAATTGCTGCGCAAGCCGCGCCAATGGAACATCGCAAACATCAAACGCTTCATGGTCTTCATCGGGCCCATCAGCTCCATTTTCGATTACGCCACGTACGCCCTCATGCTGTGGGTGTTCTCCTGCCACCGATTCTCTGCGCCGGACACCGCTGCCCACGTGAAGGAGTACTACGAACAACTCTTTCATACCGGGTGGTTCGTCGAGTCGCTGCTCACGCAGACGCTCATCGTGCACATCATCCGAACACGCAAGATCCCCTTCCTCCAGAGCCGGCCGAGCGCCGGCCTTGTCCTGACCACTCTGATTGCGATTGGCGTGGCCATCTGGCTGCCCTACTCTCCCGTCGCCCGGTACCTTGGGTTCGTCCCGCTGCCCGCCGATTACTGGTTCTGGCTGGCGGGATTCCTGCTGGCCTATTCTGTCCTCACCCATCTCGTGAAGACGTGGTTCCACAGGAAATACGGGGTTGATTGAGCATGAGAGCGCTGCTCCAGGCCATCGAGGAGGGCCGGCTGATCGAGCTGCCGGAGAACGACAAGGAGAAAGCCCTGACCCTGCTCGCGACCATGATCGAGGCCGTGCCCTCCGTGCCGCCCGGCCTTCGGCTGGTGGAAGCCGTTCTTGCGCGCGAGGCGCAGGCCAACACCTGCCTGGTTCAGGGCTGGGCGGTGCCGCATGCTCGCGTGCCGCAGGACGGAGATCTCATCTGCTGCGTGGGGTGGAGCCCCGTGGGAATCCCCTATGGGACAGCGGATGGGGTCCCCGTGCGTGTCGTGCTGCTCTACTACGTCCCGGACTCTCAACGTGGCGCCTACCTGCGCGAAATCTCCGCGCTGGCGCGCGTCCTCCAGGCAGAAACGGTCGCTCAGCGAGTCTTCGAAGCGTCCACGTTGGATGGCCTGCGGATCCGTCTCCTGGACGTGGTGACGGCCGCGCTGGGCACCTCGCAGGCGGAGGCACGGGCGCGAATGGTGCGCCTGGAGGCTCGAGCCACCGCCGCCGGCGTCGCTCCGCCACAAACCTTCGACCCTACGCAGGTCGTCCCTGCCTGGATCGTGGATGCCGCCGACGGCCGCGTGATGGTTCTCGCGCGCGACGAAGGGCTCGTGCGGGCCCTCGAGGCCCAGCCGGACCTGGGGTTGCGGCTTGCGCGCCAGGCCGTGGTGTCTGTAGGCGGCCACACTATCCACGTGCGCCAGAGTTCCACCTACGGGCTTGGGCGCAGCCTGTTCGACTGCCTCATTGTGAAAGCCAAGTGATACCGAGTGGATGACGTGCGCAGTCGGCAGCCTCGGGGCGCTACGGGCCCTGTCCACCTTCTTGACCAGCCATGAGCTGCAGGGCGCGGACCCACGAGTCGCCCACCTCGCCAAACCCGTCCTTGATCCGACGGTAGTCGTGGCGGGCGATGAAGTCGTCCAGCTCTCCCTGAAGCGCCGCGAGCTTGCGCTGCTGCACCTCCCACAGATAGCCTCGGGTGCCTGAGTCCCCAATCCGGTCGTAGACGAAGAGGAAGTGCGGCACGCACAGGCCGGGACAGGCGTCGAAGGCGGCCCGCATCTCCTCGTCGTCCGCAAGGCCCTCGATCAGGATGGCAGCGTGGCGTTCCCGGCTCTCGGCCTCGAGGTGACAAGCGGGACATTGGGCGCGCTTCGACCACGCGGCGGTGGCGGACGGCCGCAGGCGGCGCAGGCCCGGCTGCCGAAGGGCCTTGAGGAAATCGAGGAACAGCTCGACCTGGTCCCGATAGAGGATGGCCGTGCCGAGGCCGCTCTTGAAGCCGGCCAGGGTGTGGGCGTGACGGGGGCAGTAGCCCCTGGACGCTCTCAGGCTACGCCGCACGCCGGGGTCGTTGACCGACTCGTAGAGAAGCCCATCCAGGTAGCGCTTCGTGCCCTCGACCTCGATGGAGCACAACGGGCAGCCGGCGGCCTGCCGGAGGGCCTCCAGAACGATGTGATAGGGGAGATGCTTTTCCTTGTGCTTGGCCATAGTGTAGCTGACCTCACGTGAGGGTCGCGTGCGACGAGACGCTATGCGTCGTCCGACGCCTCCCAGGGGAGGTAGAGATTCTTCTCCCCGGCAATGTGGATGATCGCGCGGAGGTAGGCGTCCGATTCGTCGTCGTGCTGGAGGTGCCTGCGGAGGCCCTCGTGCTTCATGGCGTAGTTCTGCATGTCTTCGGCCGCCTCCTGGAATCGGCGGGCGGCCTGATGAATCACGGCCTGCGCGATCTTCTGGCGCTGCACCTTCTCAACGAGGTGGACGAGGTGGCGCAGGCAGACGCCCTGGGACTTGGCATAGGCCCGCTGCCCCTCCTCGTCGTTCAGGAAGCTGGCGAGGCGCTCGATGGAGACTCGCTCGCTCTCACGCGCGAGCTGGCACACGCGGCAGCCGCCGGGGTTGCTCATCAGCGCTCGGACCGCCTGACCGGCCTCGGATTGTACGGCGGCCTTGGGCAGTTCCTGAGAGAGCCGCTGGACGAGTCTCGTGTAGCCGAGGGAGAGGCCGTGGGGCGAAGCCATCGCCTCGAGTTGCCAGGTGTGGGGAGCGCAGAAGCCGAGCCCGGCGGCGAACTGCTGCTGCGCGGCTTCGTCCTGAGCGAGGCGGTGCTGCCAGCTCGCCAGGAAGTCGAAGGCCGTCTGAGTCATGTGCTGGCAGACCGGGCAGCCGCGGGTGCGAATGGCCTTGGCGATCCGAGGCTCGGGCGGCCGCACCGCGGGCAGCTCATCGGCCGGTGGCGAGGCTGGGGCGCTGGTGTCCACGGCTGGGGCTGGTCCCAGGGTGGGCGCCGAAGGCTGCGAGGGTACGACCTCGGGGCGCATGCCGAGGAGCTGGGTGCGAAGGGAATTCAGCGCGGCCTCCGCGTCGCCCACGGCGGCCTCACGGTTGCGGCTCTCGCGCCAGTTCTTCCCTGCGATGGCCTCGAGGATGTGGGCCTCGGCCTCGGCGGCCCAGGCGCCCGCCAGGTCGCCGAGGCCCCGCACGGCTTCGGCGATGCCACTGGCCACGGCCTCCTGAAGCGTAGCCGAGCACGATTCGAGGAACCGGCCACACTCGCCATCAAGGTGGCCTGTCAGCGGCCCTCGGACGACCCTTGCCGGCAGGAGAGCGGACCAGAACGGAACGCGCGGGGCCCAAGCGGCACCTGCCGCGAATGGGTTGGGGACTCTCACGGTCACATCCAGGTTGCCGGGGCCGCCCGCCGGAGCACCCTGCGGGGCGGGAACGTCCATTACCTCCGCGGCAATGGCAGAAATGGCGCCCAGATTCCGCGTGACGCGCGCCCAGTGCTCGCTCGCGGCCTGGGGGAACATGCCGCTGAGCCTCTGCTGCTGGGCAGCGGCCCATGGCTCTCCACGCGCGCGAAGGTCCTCGGCGACGCGGCGCGCGAGGGCCCTGGCCACACGCCGGGCGGTCCGCCAGCGTCCCTCCTTGATCGCGGCTTCGACGTGCACCGCGGCTTGCGCCCTTGCGGCCTCAAGGAACGCGCAGTTGTCGGGCGCCACGGCGTCGGCCGCCCAGCGCATCAGGTGCTGGCCCATACGCTGGATGAGCTCATGCCGCTCCTGGGCATGTTCCCGCCAGCGCTGGCGGAGTTGCTCCTGCCTTGCCCGCACAACGTCATCCGAGGCAGCTCTCGCCTTGTGATGGAGGCGGATTTCCTGCACCTCCTCGTCCAGGAGCCGGAGCGCGCGGGCAGTGAGAGACTCCAGGAAAGTCGCTGCTTTCTCATTCGACAGGAAGTCCACCAGCGCCGCCTCGAGGTCCTTGACGCCGCTGCGAGCATAGCCTTCACCATCGCCGGCCAGCCGGCTGGCAAGGCCGAGGCGCGAGGAGACGGGGAAGAGGCGAACGGCATCGGCCCCGAGATGCTGCTTGAGGGCGGCGGCGGTGAAGCCGAGCACCTCCTGGCGCTCGCGGTCACCCACGAGGTCAACCTTGTTGACCACGAAGAAAAGTTTGCGGGCGTGCTCGCGTATCCGTTGGAGGAACTCGATCTCGGAGGCGGTGAGCGCGGCTTCCACGCTGGTGACGAAGAGCGCGGCGTCGCACTGGGGCAGGAAGCTGTAGGTGGTCGTCGTGTTCGCCTCGATGGAGGAGCCGACGCCGGGGGTGTCCACGAACTCCAGGCCCCGCCGCAGGAAGGGGTGGGGAAGCTCCAGGCAGGCCGTGCTCACTGCCTTCTCGTTGCTGGGGTTGCCCCGCTCGGTCACGAACGCGGATAGGTCCGAGACAGGGTATTCCCTCGGGAATGCGGAGCCGGCGTTGTGGACGACCAGCCGTTCCCTCGAGCCGAACTTCAGCACCGTGATCGCCGACGTGACGGGCAGGACGCCCGTGGGCAGGAGATCGCGCCCGATGATGGCGTTCATCAGGGAGCTCTTGCCGCGCTTGAACTCGCCGAGCACGGCCAGGGTGAAACGGTCCTCGGCCAGCTTGGCCATCAGCTCGCGGCATTGCTCAGCCCGCGTCTCGCTCGCGCCCTGCCGGAGAAGGCCGTGGAGCGCGCGGATGTGGCCCGCCAGGGCGTGCTTGGCGCGCGTGTAGGCGCGCAGCTTCTCCACGTCGGGGCTCGTATCAGACTCCGATGCCTTGAGCACCGCTCGGGATGCCTCCGGCGACACAGCCTCACTGCCCATGGCTACCCCGCATCCTCCAGCATGCGACCCAGGCAGTCTGCGACCCTGGCGCTCAAATCGCCGACCGGGATGTCCATATCCCAAGCGGCCTGGCCTCTGGCAAGACCCAGGCGCAGGTGCTGAAGGGGCACGCCGGCGCAAACCTGCTCAACGACGCGGCAGGATCGCAACGCTTCATGGGGGATACAGCACACGTTGATCCCGTAAGACCAGATGCCTGGCCGCAGATCGGGCTCGTTGACGACGTGCACGACCCCGCGGTCGGTCACGACGAGGGCACCCTCCTCCGCCACACAGACGGGAGCTTTTCCCCAGAGCGACGACCGAGTCCCCCAGGTCTGCGCCGAACAGGCGTAGGCGACAAGGGACTCTCCTTCGACGAGGACAGGGCGCAGCCGCCCGGCCTGCCGGGGAGCCACACGCCGCCACAACTCGGGCCAAGCAAGCGGCGAGGGCACGGGCGGTCGGCGGACAGGCCGGGCGGCTGCTCGGTACCCGCGCACCAGCGCCCCAAAGTGCTCGACGCCGTATGTGGCCTCGTAAAGGATCGTCGCCGCAGCCACCCTTGCGCCGTCGGAGTAACGAACGACAAACCAGCCCGGCAGGAGCGAGCCCCCGAACTCCACGCTCAGCACGTTCGCAAACGGAATGACTTGGAGCGAAGGCGCGAGTCGCTTCCGGTGGGCATCGCGGGAAACAAGAAGGCGGTCGTCGGTCACGGCCACAGCGTGAGAGCCCGGCTCTCCGTGGAACCCGAACGGCGCCCCCTCGCCGTCCCAGATGGGGGCATAGAGGAGGCAATGAAGCCGCTCGCCCGGCCGCAGGGCCGAGCCGATGAGGGTCGGATGAACCCCCGGCAGGTCCTCCGGCCCCTCGACGGGGAAGACCATCACCTCCCGGCCGCAGGAGGGCACCCCGCTCGGCCTGCGCCCGGCCGGGCCGGTACCGAGGTCATCGGACCGGCTCCTGGGGGGAGCCGCCGGTTGGTGGGTAGCGAGGACCAGCCTCTCAGGCACGGTGCGCCCCTCGACTGCGTATCAAGGCCATTGCAACGGCCCCGGCCGCGCCCACAACGGCGGAGTAGGCGAACGCATGAACCGGGCCGAACGCCACCCAGAGAAGCCCCACGATCACGCTCGACGCGAAATCACCGATGCCGTTGACGACCCCCAGCAAGCCGAACGCCGTGCCCGCCACATCGGCGCCCACGTAGTCCCGCACGGCCACGGCCTCAATGGTGTCTTCCCAGGCGATGAAGACGCCCGCCAGCACGAACAGAAGGGAGAACCACCAGAGGCTCGGTACGGCCAGAGCGAAACCCAGGAACGTGATCACGGCCACGGCGTAGCCGACGGCCAGGTAGCGCGTGAGCGAGAACCGATGGCTCAGCGCGCCGATGGGAAACGAGGCGGCCGCATAGACGACATTGCGGAGCGTGTAGAGGAGCGCCGCCATGCGCGACGCTTCCAGAAGCCCCATGCTCGGCTCCAGGGAGGTGGCGGCCCGCAGGATCATCAGAGTCGGCGCGAAGTCCGCGATACCGAACAGCCCGACCGCGACGAGGAAGACGCGGTACTCGCGCGGCAGCCCCTTCAGCGTGCCCCAGAACGTGATGTGGGGGTTCGGCTGACGCCGCTTCTCGGTCACCAGGAAGGCCATGGTGGCCACCGAAAGCAGGCCGGGGACCAGCGTAATGAGGAAGATCACCCTGAATGCCCCGCCGGCGTCGGCGGCGCCTTCAGGCAGCCAGGAGTTGACGGCGCGGACCCACGCCGGGTGGGCGCTCAGCAAGCTCAAGAGCCCGAAGGCAGCCAGCGGGCCGGCCACGGCCCCCGCTGTGTCCCCAGCCCTGTGGAACCCGAATGCCTTGCCACGATCCTGGGGTGCGACGGACTCCGCGAGCATGGCGTCCCGCAGCGGTCCGCGAATGCCCCGGCCCAGCCAGCCGACCACTCGCCCCACCAGGATCAGCGGCCAGGCGAACGCCAGCGCAAAGACGGCCTTGGAGACACCCGTCAGAACATACCCGATGACCGTCCAGACCTTGCGGTGGCCGATCCGATCGCTGTGGTAGCCGGCACCCAGCTTCACGAAGCTCGAGACGGCATCCGCCACCCCCTCGATGGACCCCAAAGCTGCTGCGGAGGCCCCGATCGCCTGCATGAACTGCGGCAGCACGGCAGTCGCCATCTCGTGGCAGAAGTCGCTCAAGAAGCTCGTCAGACCGAAGGCGAAGACATTGCGATTCAGCCATCGGCCGGCGGCGGACCGCCGAGCCGCCCCCTCCTCACTCCTTGCGTCCATGAGATTCCCCCTGTGATTCGGCAACCAGCCTCTGTTCGATCAGTTCCAATGTGCGTCGGAACCCCTTGTCTTCTTTCTGCTCCAGAGCTCTCAGAATGCACTCCTTGGCTTCTCGATACCTCTCCTGCTTGTAGAGGCAGCAGGCGAGGTGCTCCTTGAAGCGTGGCTCGAAGGGGTTGAGCCAGATGGCGCGGCGAAGCTGGGCCTCCGCCAGATCATAGGCCTGGCACGCAGCGAGGTGGACGCCCAAGGCATCGCGGTCGTAGCCGAGGCAACGGCTGGGCCGCAGCGCCTCCTCACGCCGCTCGGCCTTATCCTTTCTTCGTGCCCTTCGTTCGGACACGGGGATGCGCTCCATCTGTGGGTGCGGTATCCTCATCCCGCGCTGCGCGGTGCAAGGCCGCGCCGCCCGCACTGGCTCCTGCTCCGGTTCTCGGATAGTCGGGAGTCGTCGGCCGGTTCCTTGCCGCGGAGGCGACCCGCTGGATGGCCCCCAAGAGTTCGCAGAGTCTGGCCACTTTGGGGTCCATGTACCGCACCAGTTCGGCGGGCGGCTCGCCGTAGCGGCGCAGGTAGCGGCCCTCAAGCTCCTGAAGCGGCTCCATCAGGGTGCAACACCACCCCCAGATGTTGCTGGCCAGGTCCTGCACTTTGGGCTCGAGACCTAGCCTGGCGCGGATCTCCCCAAGCTCCTCGCGGATCTGACCAGCCAGGGAGCGGATCGCCTCGCGCTCGCGAGGCAGCAGGGGGTTCCGCTCGTGATAGAGCACGCCGTGGTCCTCGCTGCCCGAGGCCCAGCGCTCGAAGGCGCACAGGGTCTCATCCAGGAGTGCCAGAGATGTCAGGATCCCGCGCAGGTGAAGCTCGCTCATATGGACAACCCCACCAACCTGCGGCGCGCGTGGACCCGCGCGCCGGGACAGACACGCGGCACCTTGCGCACCGCAATCCTTCCCTGGGCGAGCAGGCCCTGCTCATACATGTCCCGAAGGAAAGCTCCGATACGCTCGGGCAGGTCCACGATCTCCACCAGCAGCGGCAAACCTTCCGAGAGAGGCGCCTTCCTGGGCCTGGCGCCTTCGCCCTCGGCGTGGGAGCCCGCCTCGCTGCGGAGAACGGTAGCTCCCGCAAGCCCCCTCTTCCGGGCTTCCTCGACCAGGGCTTCATGCACGGGCCGATGCCCGGACTTCGCGGTCTGCGACACAGTGATGCGAAGCGACACGGCATCCTCGTTCCAGGCCGCTTCGCGGGGTTCGCTCGACATGGCAGGCTCACTCCTCGCTCAGGTCCTCTTCCTCCTTGGGAGCATGAGCGGCACGCTCCGGGAGGGGCTCAGCGGCCGGCGCCGCCCCCGGCAGCGGGAGCAGGTGCTTCGGCAGGAATGCGGCGTTGGCCACCAGGGTGGGGATCACCGCGCTGGCGATCACGGCGGCGACCAGGAACGAGTACTGCGCCTGGGTCACGATGCCGTGCGTGAGCCCGTAGAGGGCGGAGATCGTGCCGAACGTCAGCCCCGTGGACATCATCAGCGTGTAGTACCAGCGCTCGGAGTGGTCCTTGCGGAAGGGGGCGATGAACGGGTAGAGGCCGAAGACCTTGGAGGCGGTCTTCCCAGCAAAGAGCGCCAGGAACGCCAGGGGCGCGGCCGCGAGGGCCGGCAGCATCACCAGCGAACCGGCCCGCAGGAAGTAGAACGGCGTGAGGAAGCCCACTGTCAGCGTGCGCAGGCGGCGCATGAAGTGGGGGTCCGTGCCCGTGAACTCGGCGAGCACCATCCCGGCGATATAGGCAGGGAGCACCGCCTCGCTACCGGACCACAGGGCGAGGCCGCCCAAGGCGAAGAGCACGAAGACGATCCACTTCGTGCGGATTGCCGCCGTGCGGTAGGCATAGCGCTTCGTCAGCCAGGTGGTGACGAACGGCAGCGCGAAGAATGCGGCAATGCAGACTCCCACGAAGACGGCCGTTCGGCGGGTGAACGGCGCGAAGATCAGCCCCAGGGCGATCACGGTCCCCAGGTCGTTGACGAAGCACGCCCCGAGAATCCCCTTGCCGAACTCGGTGCGGTTGAGGCCCGTCTCCAGCATCACGGCGTAGACGACCGCCATCGAAGTGGTCGAGAGGGCGATGCCCGCGAGCAGGCTGGCGCGGGCGTCCCACCCCAGGGCAAACCGGGCCACGGCGGCGCAGCCGAGGAACGGAGCCAGGAAGCCGACCAGGCCCACCACCGAGACCTCCTTGACCTTGGCCTTCATCACGGCCGGCTCCAGCTCCGCGCCCGCCAGGAACGTCAGGAGCACCGCGCCGGAGGCCGCCACGAACTTGAGCCATTCCGCGCCGTTCCCCAGGGCGTTCGTGCCCCAATAGTAGGAGGTGACGGCCGCGGCGGCCACGCCGACGCAGATTTCCATCAGGGCCACGGAGACCTTCAGGTGATTGGCCAAGACAGCGGAGAAGACAGCCAGGAACAGCCAGATGGCCGCCTGGGCGAACAGTTCCTGCATGGTGAACGCTCTCCTAGACCTGGGGACCTTGGGGCGACCAGCCGAAGGTCGCATCCCGACGCAATCTGACCACAGTCTTCCGCGACGTCTCGCCGAGCGGCTCGTCTCCGAACGCACGCGCACGCGGCAGGCGCCGTTGGCGGTTCTCGCTGAGGGCGTCCGTTGTCTCAGACATGGGGCTCGCCGCCAATCTTGTCCATGAACCTGAGCATGTGGATGCGCGAGCAGAAGTAGTACCGCACGCCCTCGTCCACGAAGGTCATCGGGTTTCCCCGCGTGTGAACCACCATGCCACAGACGGGGTCCACGGCATGGGCCTCCGCGCGCAGGTCGAGCCCGGCGGCGCCCGCTGCCACCTTGCCCAGCACCGCGCGCACCTCCCGGGCTGTCGCCGCCGCCAGGCAGGCAGTCGCCAGTCCCAGGCACCCGCTCGGCGTCGCGGCCCCGAGGCGGGCCCGCACGTCCCCGAGCGACCCGGGCGACACGCTCAAGTCGGTCACGCCCAGGCCGGCCAAGACGCCGGCCAGACAGGGATCGCCCGCCATCTCGCCGCACACGGCCAGGGGTTTGCCCGCACGCTGGGCCTCCTGGGCCAGCGTCCGGAGGATTCTGAGGAAGACGGGATGCTCCGGCTGGTAGAGGTCCGTGAGGTTGACGTTGTTTCGCTCCACCGCGAAGAGGAACTGAACGAGGTCGTTCGTGCCAACGCTGGCATAGTCGAACTCCCGGAGCAGCCGGGCGAAATCCCACACGGCGGCGGGTGTTTCGACGAGGAGGCATTGTTCGAAGTGGTCCGAGAACGGGAGGCCATCCTTGCGGAGGGATTGGATGGCCTGGTTCACGAGTTCCCGTATGAACAGCCACTGGTCAACGGACTCGATCATGGGGTACATGACGCGAACGGCGGGATGGCCGTGCGCGGCCCGCAGGATCGCCCGGATCTGGGTGATGAGGAGCTCAGGGTGAAAGCGGAACAGCCTGTGGGCGCGCATTCCGAGGTACGGGTTGTCCTGCGGTCCAAGGGAGAGGTAAGGAACCGGCTTGTCGGCGCCGATGTCCACCGTGCGGATCGTCACGGGGCGCCCGCCGGCGAGTTCACACACTCGCCCGTAGACTCGGAACTGGTCGTCCTCGCTGGGGAAATCGTCGGCCTCCTGCATGAACAGTGTCTCGGTGCGGTAGAGGCCGACCCCCTCGACTCCCTCCCAGTCCAGAGCCTCCAGTTGAACCGGGTCGGTGATGCTCACCCAGAGGCGGGCCGGGAGCTTCTTCGCTGGTTGCCTGGCCTTCCCCTTGTCGGGAGCCCGGAGGCGATGGAGGCGTTCCTCCTCCGTTGGCCTGAGCAGCAGCTCTCCGGCCTCACCGTCCACGAGCACGGGCTGCCCATCGCGCGGGCGCAGCGCTTCCACACTGGGCACGCGAAGGGTGGGAATGCCGAAGGACCTGGCCAGGATCGCTGCGTGCGACAGGGCGGTCCCACGCTCCACGAGAAAGGCTCGAACCCCAAGGCGATGGCCCTGGAGGACCACGGAGGGCAACAGTTCCGGGATCGCCAGGACCGCGCCGGCCGCCTCGGGAGGCACCTGGCGAGCCGGGTGGAGGGACAGCTTGGCTCTCATCTGCTCCGTCAAGTCGCGAAGATCGCTTGCTCGCTCAGCCAGAACGGAACTCTCTGAGGAGCGGAGGACCGCTGCAATCTGTCTCATCACGCGCTCTACGGCTGCTTCGGCCACCAGCCGGGCCTCCTGAATGGCCGCCTGGACCTGGTGGTGGAACTCAGGGTCATTCAGAATCGCGGCGTGGGCGCGGATGATGTCCGCCTCCGAGGAATGGGATTCCGCCTCCAGACTCTCGACGGTCCGCTCCAAGTCCTGGACCAGGGACGACATGCTCTGGCGGAACCGCCGGATTTCTTCGGCCGGCGTAGAGTCGCTGCTCACGTCGTCCCGCGCGGCCGGGGGTTCCGCGGGTCCGACGAGGAGGACCAGAGGCCCCGCGGCAACGCCGGGGCTGATGGCCTCGCCTCGGAGTGAAGCCGGTTCGTCTTGTGTGGTGGGCACCATGGTCTTTGCCCTGTCTTGCTCCCGTGCGGTCGTGCCCGCGAGGCGGCTGGCCCCTGGAGCCCTGGCATCGGCAGCTCTGGAACGCCGGTTCGGCGGGGGCCGTGAGAGCCACGGTCGGTTCAGGATGGCCGCGCGGTTGGCCGTGAGCCTCACGACCGCGGCAACGGATTCCCGAACACGCTCGATTCGCCCAGTTCGGCCTCGATCTCCAGAAGGCGGTTGTACTTTGCGATGCGCTCGCTGCGGCACGCGGAGCCGGTCTTGATCTGCCCGCCGCCCATGGCGACGGCGAAGTCGGCGAGGAAGGTGTCCTCGGTTTCGCCGGAACGGTGCGAAATGACATAGCCCCAACCCGCGCGGCGGCACAGGCCAATCGCCGCCATCGTCTCGGTGACGGTGCCGATCTGATTGAGCTTGATGAGGACGGCGTTGGTGGTCCCCTCGCGGATGCCGCGCTCGATGAAGCGGGTGTTGGTGACGTAGATATCGTCGCCGACGATCTGAATCCTGGCGCCGAGGGCCGCGGTATGCGCCTTGAAGCCGTCCCAGTCGTTCTCCGCCAGACCATCCTCAATGGAGACGATGGGGTACTTCTCCACCCAGGTCTGGTAGAGTGCCGTCATCTCGGCGCTGGTCTTCTTCCCCTGGCGCGACTTGGCGAGGTTGTAGCAGCCATCCTCGTAGAAGGAACTCGCTGCGGGGTCGAGCGCGAGGGCCACGTCCACGCCGGGCGTGTAGCCGGCCGCTCGGATAGCCTCGAGGATGACCTCGCACGCCTCCTCGTTGCTCTTGAGGTTGGGCGCGAACCCGCCCTCGTCGCCCACGCTTGTGGCGTAGCCCTTCTTGGCCAGAATCCTCTTGAGGGCGTGAAAGGTTTCTGCCCCGTACCGCAGCGCCTCGGCGAACGAGGGTGCGCCGACCGGCATCACCATGAACTCCTGAAGGTCCACGCTGTTGTCCGCGTGCTTCCCCCCGTTCAGGATGTTCATCATGGGCACGGGCAACCGCACGGCGCCCGCTCCGCCCAAGTACGCGTAAAGAGGCAGGCCGGCGTTCATCGCCGCCGCACGAGCCACCGCCATGGAGACGCCGAGAATGGCATTCGCGCCCAGTTGGCTCTTCGTCGGCGTTCCGTCCAGGCCAATCATCAGGCGGTCAATCTCCGCCTGGCGGTGCGGCTCCATGCCCACGAGCTTCGGAGCGATGAGCCGGTTGACGTTCTCCACGGCCCTCAGCACGCCCTTGCCGGCGTATCGCTTCTTGTCGCCGTCGCGAAGCTCCAGGGCCTCGTTCTCGCCGGTCGAGGCGCCGGACGGCACGGACGCGGAGGCCGTGAGGCCGTCATCCAGCACCACGTGGACCCGCACAGTGGGGTTGCCGCGGGAATCAAGGACCTCCAGCGCGCGGACGGCTGCGATCGACCTACTCATTTGACTCTCCTTTCGGTTGGCTTGGAACATGGCGGGCGGGGGCGGGGTCGCCGCATGGGGACTTGGGGGTCTCCGCCCCAACAGCTCCAGGGTTTCCCCCGATGGATGCGGCGACACGGAACCCGACGTCATAGCAGCGGTAGGTCGGTCGGGCGGAGCGGCGGCAGGCGAAGCGGGTGATCCTGGGGATCGGATACCAGAAGCCGCCGCGCAGCACGCGGCACCGTCCCGCCTCGGGGCCTCCGGGGTCGTCCTGGGGGGAACACTCGTAGTAGGCTTCGCCGTACCAGTCGGCGCACCATTCGCCCACGTGGTCGGTCATGTCGTAGAGGCCCCAGGCGTTGGGGGGCGTTGCCCCGACGGGATGAGTCGCGTCGTGCAAGCCGGAACTATACCACGCGCACTTGTCGAGGCTCGCCGGGGAGTCGCCGAAGTCGAACCGGCCGCTTTTCCCGGCGCGGCAGGCGTACTCCCACTGGGCCTCCGTGGGCAGTGCAAAGAGCTCTTTGCCGGTGCACTGATTGGCCTTCTCCACAAAGGCCTGGCAATCCTCCCAGGAGATCTGCTCGACGGGATGCTTGTCGCCTTTGAACCAGCTCGGGTTGCTCCCCACGACGCACTGCCACTGCTCCTGGGTTACGGGGTGCCTGCCGAGGTAGAAGGGCCTGGTGATGCGAACGCGATGCAGCGGTTCGTCGCCTCCACGGTCATGTTCCCACGGCGGGCTGCCCATCTCGAATTCTCCGGCGGGGATGAGGACCATCCGGATCGCAACGCCTTGGCCCAGGCGGATGGCCTTCTGCACCGGGATTCGCAACGCGGAGGCCGTCTCGGCTTGGCGCCGTTTCGCCTCTGCCGCGTCGAAGGGCCACTCCTCGTAGACCCTGGCCGTGGGGAGGGGAGGGGGGCGCCGCGCCGCCGTCTCTGGGTGCGTTCCGGGGGCCGCCGTTTGTTCCTTGGCGTGCGTCATTGCCCCTGCTCCTCAAGGGCGGCGTGCGCCAGGCCCCTCTGGACCTCTTCGCGCACCATCAGGGCAGGATAGTTGGCGCAGGCGTGCAGGACTTGCCGGGCCTCTGGGGTTCCGATGCGGCCGAGGGCCGACGCCGCTGCCGTGGCAATGTAGACGTCCCGGGTCGTAGCGAGCAACTCGCGCAGCGGCTCCACGGCGCGGGGCGTGCGGAGCTTGCCGAGTATCCAGGCCGCCCGAATGGCCGTGCCCTGCTCGGGGTGGTGGAGCGCCAGGATCAGCTTGCCGACGAAGTCGGTGGACCTCATGAGGTCGTGGATGCGCAGGCCGCACTTCGGGCACTGGGGGTGATCTTCGGTGAAGTCGCTCCAGCACCCTGGGCAGAAGAAGTGGAGCATGGGGTCATGCCTTTCCCAAGGCGCGCTGGATTTCGGCCAGCTCGGCCGCGGTCGCCTCCAACCGGGCGAGTTCGTCGGCTGTCGCCTCGGCGTGTTCCTTCCGCCTGGCGAGTGCCGCCTGGATGGCGCCGTGGGTGGCCGCGATGGTGTCGGTCAGGCGCTCGTCGAGGGTGCGGCCGAACCGCAGGAAAGTCTGGTCGAGGCTCTGATAGGTGGCCCACCGCAGGTTCTCGACGTTCGGGATCACGAGGTCGCCGATTTGCTCCGTCAGGCGCTTGGCAACCCGCCGGACGCGCACCCGCGCGGGCACCAGCTTGTCCACAAGCGTGGGCGGGATGGGGCTGAGTGTGGCCGACCACTTGTGGGTGACCCAATAGGGCTGCCGTACCATCTCGAAGGCCCCGCGGCTCTCGGGCGCGTGGTAGGGGATGTCGAAGAGCTCGGCCGCGGTGCGGCGGATGGACTCGATCAGGCCGTCCGCGCGCTGTTGATGCGGCCGCAGGACGTCGGAGGTCTTCTTGTCGAACAGGCGGGTCATCTCGCCCATGTGGTGTTCGAAGAAGCCGGGGATGGCCTCGGCCAGGGCCTCGCCGACCTCCTGCTCCCCCACCGCTTGGGGGTCGCCCTTCGCCAGGGTCTCTTTGACGATCCCCTCGAGGTAAGCTCGGGCGTTCTTGCGGAGCGCCTCGGCGTGTTCCTCGAGGAACTCGTGCATGCGCCGCTGGTCGCCCGCGAGGAGGTCGCTCGCCGCCACACGCTCCCGCTCCACGTCCGTCAGCCGCCGCTCGAAGACGCCGAGGCGCTCCTGGAGCTCGTCCAGGGGCATCTGAAGCGACCGGATGCCCAAGCGCAGGCGCATGAGGGCGTCCGACAGCGTGTCGGCGGCTTTACGGGACAATGCCTCATGGAGCGCCTTGGCCTTCTCGCTTGCCAGGAAGTCCACGAGGTGGGCCTCGACCCTGGCCATGCCGCTCTCGGCCCACAGGGTGGCGGCGGCCGACTGCCGGGCTTGGAGGCCCTGCCGCGCCGAGACGCAGAAGACAGGCACATCCTCTCCGATCCCCGCGTGCTCGCGCAGGGCGCGCTGGAGGAACTCGAGGGCCACCCGCCGTTCCGCGTCGCTGAGGTAATCCACCTTGTTGAGGATGAAGAACAGCCGGGCCACCTTGGAGCGCACCTGCTTGAGGAACGCGATCTCCACCTCGGTCACGGGCGGGTCGGCGGAGACGAGGAACATCGCGGCGTCGCACTGCGGCAGGAAGTTCAGCGTCGCCTCGGTGTTGTGCCGGAAGGTCGAGCCGATGCCGGGGGTGTCAATCAGCACCACCCCCTTGCGCAGGATGGGGGCGGGGTGGGAGACCTCCACGTGGGAGACGCCGAGGCGGTTCTTCGGGTTGGCCTCCTCGGTCACGAAGCGCGCCAGGAAGGCGGGCAGGGCCGCGGCATCGCCGCGGAAGGTCTCGGCGGGCGCCCCGTCGGCCAGGTAGACCACGCGGGCCTCCGTGACGGCGCCCGGGCAGATGAACGTCGGGATGGCGGTCAGGGGGACGACGGACGTTGGCAGCAGCGGCTCGCCGAGGAGGGCATTGAGCAGCGTGCTCTTGCCGCGCTTGAACTGCCCGAGCACGGCGAGGTGGAACCGCCCGGCATCGAGGCGCTCGAGGAGATCGGCCATGCCGCGGCGATGCGCCTCGTAGCCCTGGTCGAGCCCGGCGAGCAGGCGCCGCGCGCGCTCCAGCGCGGGCCGTAGCTCGAAGGATTGGGCAGGCCCGAGAGAAGCCTCTGTGGGGGCGTCACTTGATTGGAAGGCGACGGTGGAACCGGCTCCTGAACCCTGGCACATGCTGACTCCGTTCGGGCGACCCCCGACAGGAGCCTTCAATGCTCTGATTCACATATGGCTCCTGTGCGCGGGATAGTCACCCGTGCAGGAGTCATCAGCCGGCATTGGCGGTTCTGGGGGACTCCATCCCCACACATCCACGAACACGAGTATACACGGCTGGCGGGATGGAGTCAAGCCCCACGGGAAATCTGTGTGCGGGCCGGAATCGTAGGTTGTTTCTGATGCGGAAACTTCCGGAATAGGGAAGGCCCGCGGCAGAGGTAGCCGCGAGCGTCCCGCTTGCGGCTCTCTTCATCCGTTCGACAAGCGGGACGCTTGTCGCTACGAGAATCGGCAGCAGAAGCTACCTACAGAGATGGCCACACCCGGGAAATCTGACACGCCCCTGATTTCGATCCTCGGGCTACCCCACGGCGTGCTTGCAGGGGTATAGCCGCCAGACGCGAGAACCGGGGCGTGCCAGCCACAGGAATCGCGTCACGCTTGCGGGCCGACGTGCGAAACCAGGTACAGGGAGGAGAACCGCAGCGCAGGAGCCGAAAGGAGCGGATGCGGATGGAGGCACTGGCAAGAGCCGCCGTGGCGTGGGCTGTCGCGTTGGCCTGCATGAACGCGGCCGTCGCTGCGGAAGAGCAGCGGGCATTGGCCGGGAAGAGGCTGGAGCTGTTCGTCGGGTCGGCCTCCAAGCCGGCCACGGAAGAGGCCGCCAAGGTGTTCGAGGAGAAGACGGGCTGCCAGATGCGCCTGTATTTCGGCGGCTCGGGGGCGATGCTGAGCCAGATGAAGCTCGCGCGGCGCGGCGACCTGTATTTCCCCGGCTCGTCCGACTTCATGGAGCTGGCGAAGCGCGAGAAGCTGGTCGTGCCCGAGACCGAGCAGATCGTCGTCTACCTCATCCCCGCCATCAACGTGCCCGCGGACAATCCGAAGAAGATCGAGAAGCTGGAGGATCTGGGCAAGCCGGGGGTGCGCGTGGGCATCGCGCGGCCCGACTCCGTGTGTGTGGGCCTCTATGCGGTCGAGGTTCTGACGTACAACAAGGTGGTAGACCTGGTGAAGCCGCGGATCGTGACGAATACGGAGTCCTGCGAGAAGACGGCGCAGATCGTCGCCCTGGGCACGGTGGACGCCGTGCTGGGCTGGCGCGTGTTCCAGTACTGGAACCCTGAGAAGATAAAGACTATACTGCTGGAGCCGGCGCAGGTGCCGCGGATCGGGTACATTCCGATCGCGCAGAGCGTCTTCTGCAAGCAACCCGAGGTGGCCAAGGCATTCGTGGACTTCCTGCGGAGCGAGGACGGGAAGGCCGTCTTCCGCAAGTGGAACTACCTGACGAGCGTGGAGGAGGCGCGGAGGTTCACGCGGCCCGATTGCCCCGTGGGCGGAGACTGGCCGCTGCCAAAGGGGTGGTAGCGCATGCGCGGGTGGCTCGACTGGGTGTGCCTGGGGGTCGCGGGCGTCTCCGTTGCCCTGATGGTGTTGCTCATCGCCGTGCAGCTTGGCTACACGGGCAGCGGCCCCACGCTGCGCGCCCTGGGCGAGCCCGACGTGCTTCAGGCCATCTGGCTCAGCGTGTGGACCTCGCTGCTGGGAAGCCTGGCGGCCCTGGTGCTGGCGGTGCCGACCGGCTACGCCCTGGCGCGCTGGCGCTTCCGCGGGGCCTGGTTCGCCGAGGTTCTGCTCGTGATCCCGGTGACCATGTCGCCCATGTCGCTCGGGGTGGCCCTGCTGCTCATCTTCCGCGATCCGCCCGGCCTCTGGCTCGCCCGGTTCTTCGTGTTCGAGGTGCCGGGCATCATCCTCGCCGAGTTCTTCGTAGCCTATGCCTTCATCGTGCTGGTGGCGCGGACGACGTTTTCGGCGATTGACCCGCGCTTCGAGCAGGTGGCGCGATTCCTGGGCTGCACGCCCTGGCAGGCGTTCCGGCGGGTCACGCTGCCGCTGGCCCGCAACGGCATTGTGGCGGCCTTCGTGCTGGGCTGGGCGCGCGCGATCGGCGACTTCGGCTCCAGTTCCACCCTGGCGGGCGCCGTGAAGGGCCACACCGAGACGATGCCCGTGGCCATCTACCTGAGCCTGGCCTCGGTGAGCATAGACCGCGCCGTGGCCCTCAGCGTGTTGCTCACGCTCCTGACCGTGGGCGGGCTGGTGGCCGTGCGGCTCCTGGTGGGGGGGCGGCGCTGATGCTCCAGGTCACCGACCTTGTGGCCCACTACGGCGGCTTCTCCCTCCAGCGGATCAGCGTGACGATTCCGCAGGGGGAGAGCTTCGTGCTGCTCGGCCCCTCGGGCGCCGGGAAGACGCTGTTCCTCGAGACGGTGCTGGGGGTGAAGCCGCCCGACGCCGGGCGCATCCTGCTGGACGGGCGAGACATCGGGCGCACCCGGCCCGAGGAGCGCGGCTTCTGCTACCTGCCGCAGGACCTGGCGCTCTTCCCCCACCTGTCGGTGCGCGAGAACATCGCCTTCGGGCTGGCCGTGCGTCGGGTGGGCGGCGCTGCCGCCGAGGAACGGGTGCGCGGGGCCGTCCGCCTGCTGGGCATCGAGCGGCTGCTCGGCCGGCGCGACATCCGCAGCCTCAGTGGCGGCGAGAAGCAGCGGGTGGCGCTGGCCCGGGCGCTGGTGGTCGAGCCGCGCGTGCTCTTTCTCGACGAGCCGTTCTCCGCGCTCGACCCCGCCACGCGGCGGCAGCTTCAGCGCGAGTTCCGCGACATCTGGCGCCGCCTCGGCCTCACCGCCATCCTCGTCACGCACGACCAGGATGAGGCGGCGGCCCTGGCCGACCGGCTCGCCGTTCTCATGGACGGCCGCCTGAAGCAGTGTGCGGCTCCGGGCGAGGTTTTCGAGCGCCCCGCCGATCTGGCGACCGCGCAGTTCCTCCTCATCGAGAATATCTTCCCCGGTCGCCTGCTGTCCGGGTCGCCGGCGAGCGGCTTCGGCGCGGTGGAGTGCGGCCCCGTGAGGTTCCGCGTCGTGCTGCGCGAGCCCCTGGGGGACGCTGCGGCAGTGCACGTGGGGATCCGGGGGTGCCACGTGAAGCTCCACCCCCGCGGGACTCCCCCGGCGAACGCCTCCGTCTACCCCGGCGTGCTGGAGGGTTTCACGCCATCCGCGAGCGCGCCGCGCGCCCTCGTGCGGCTGGCGGAGGGCGTTCGGATCGAGTGCGGTCCGTGGCCCGACCCGCAGGCTCTGCCCACGCCCGTGGGCGGCGAGCTCCTGGTCGAACTGCCCCCGGAGCGATGCTTGGTCTTCCGTGACACCGAGCAAAGAGAGGGATAGATGTACATCAGGTCAGCGCTTGCGGGCATGGCGGCCGCTGCGGCAGTCGCCCTCACCGGCTGCGACGAGGGGCGGCGCACCCTGCGCGTCTTCGCTGCCGACGCCCTGGCTGCCAGCTTCCGCGACGTGGAGCACGCCTTCGAGCGGCAACACCCCGACGTGGACGTGCGCCTGGAGGTCATGGGCAGCGTGATGGCGACGCGGCTGGTCCCGTTGCGTCGGGGAGACGTGCTGGCGGTGGCGGACCATCGGCTCGTCGAGAAGATTCTCGGCGAGGCTCATGCCGCGTGGGTCGCCAAGTTCGCCTCCACGGAGATCGTCCTCGCCGGCCACACTTCCAGCAACCACCGGGCCGAGATCACGAGCGACAACTGGTATGAGATTCTGCTGAAGCCCAACGTGCGCTTCGGCATCGCCAATCCGTCGCAGGACCCCTGCGGCTACTACGCCCGCATGTCGTGGGAGCTGGCCCAGAAGCACTATTTCGCCTCGCGCGGCAACCCGCGCCCCCTCGCCCGCCAGCTCCAGGAGAGGTGCCGGCCGGAGTTCGTCGCCATTGACGCCAACGAGTTGATCTCGGCCTACCTCAACATGGCCCGCGTGGACTATGCTTTCGTCTATAAGGCGCACGCGGTGGACCTCAAGCTCCCCTACACCCCGCTGCCCAGGGAGGTGAATCTGGGCGACGCCGCGCTGGAGGACTACTACGGGAGCGTCCAGGTCAATGTCCCCAACTACCGAGGCGGCACGGAGACGCTGACCGGGTGCAGCATCGCCTTCGGCATCACGCTCCTCAAGGACGCGGTGAACCGGAGCGACGCGGAGGGCTTCATCCGCTTCGTTCTTTCGCCGGAGGGCCAGGGCATCCTGAAGGTTTCCGGCTTCCAGGCCATTTCGCCGGCCCGGGTGCCCGCGTGGGGCCGCGTGCCGGACTTCCTGGCCGGCCTCGCCACGCCCGAGAGCTGAGGGCGTCCGAGCAGCGCACCACGGTTCCCCGATCAGTGGCGGCTCTTCGGGGCTTGGCGATCTTGACTCGGCTGGCCTGGTGCGGGCGTGCCTGCTCCTTGCGCGCCTGGCGGTTCCTCGGGAGGACTCTGCCAACTAGCGGGTGGGCGCGTCCCGCCCATACTTGCTCAAACCTGTGAGGGGGGAAGTGAGCAAGTATGGGTAGATGGGCGAGGATTGGCGATCCTCGCGGTTCCGGCCATTCCTGCTCACCTTCGGGATGAGCAAGTATGGAGGGGGGATGGCCGGAGAGCGTAAGGCGTTGGGGCATAGAGGGTTATGGGGTAACCCTCGCTGGGGCCGCCGCACCAGCGCCGCCCTCCGTGGGTGGGACGCCTGTGGCTGCAACGACCGGGAGCCGCGGCGAGCTGTCTGTGCATCGCGCTCCGCCAACGGCATCGTCCCGCAGGTGGGGTGTCTCTGCCCCGCGCAGGTTTTGCCACTCCTGCCGCGAATCCGTTCGCATTGGCCGGAACCACGCTGTGTCGGTCGGGGCCTCAAGCGTAGCCGCGAGCGTCCCGCTTGCAGTGGTTCTCGATAAGCGAGACGCTTGCCGCTACACGGAGGAACGCAAATTGATTCGCGGCCGGAGTAGTCAGATGGCGGCCTACTCCACCAGCACCGTGGCGAGGCCGGAGGCGCGGATGGGGACGCCGATGGTGCTGTCCTTCAGCTCGAGCTCGCCTTGCGGCTCCTCGACGAGGTTGCAGGCGGTGGCCTTCTTGGGCTTGAGGAGCGGGATGCGGACGTGGGCGGTCGTGGCCTTGCCGCTGACCTCCCAGAGCCGCAGCACGAGGGCATCGCCGACCTCGGCCTTCTTGGCGCCCACGAGGAAGACGTTCGGCTCCGCAATCTCGATGAGGCTGCCCGAGGGCGCGGCGAGCGGGCCATTGGGATTCGGGTCGGCAAGCGCCCCGATGAGGGGGCTTGCGACCTCCCAGCCGAATCGCGCCGAGGCCACGGGGTCGTTCTTGGGGCGGCTGGTGATCGAGAAGCGGAACGTGAAGTCGCCCCCCTGCCCCGCAAGGTAGTTGGTGAACCAGTAGTTGTTCATCACGTAGGCGTAGATGTGGCCGTTGGTGAACTCCAGCTTGCGGAGCCACTTCCCGCGATTGATATCCTGGAAGCACACCAGCGGCGCGTCGGGTGTGGCCCAGGTAATGGCCACATCAGGGGCCTCCACCTCCACAAAGTGCTGGACGGTGAACCAGTCGAGGCAGGCGGTGGGGAGCATGTCGGTGTTTGCGTTCACGATGCCGCAGGGCACCTCGTAGCGGAACGTCGGCTTCTCCGCCGCGAACGGGAAGGCGAAGTAAACCGCCTCCTTCTTGTACGTCTGTGTCTTCGTCAGTCGATTCGTGACGTCCACCCGCCTGATGTCGTTCCAGACAGTGACCTCTGTGACGATCTTGGGCGTCATCGTGGCCGAGGTTTCGATGACCATCTTCTCGCCAAGGTCGCCGACCCTGAGGCGGCGGAGGGTGGCCTTCTCTGGCCAAGTGATGGTCAGCTTCGGCTCCGCACCGTGCTCAATGATGCGGCTGCCCTCCCCGCCTGCGACATAGAGGTATTGGTTGAGGCGGTACGGGGCCTTGGGGTCAACCAGTTCGCGCTTGAGTTCCTTGTCGAAGATGCTGGTGATCGAGCCCGTGGCCGGGTCGAAACTCACGCGGTAGTAGGTGCTCTCAATCGTTGTGCCCTCGGCAGGAGTCTCGGCCTTCGCCTGCCCGAGCCTGACGACGCGATAGCCGCAGGGCGGCACTTCCCTGACGATCTCCCCGCCGACAAGCTCGCTTCGGGGCCAGCTCGTGGGATTGATGACAACCTGCGAGCCGGCCTCCGTCTTGACAAGTCGCGCGAGCGCCGGCAAGGCCTGCCCGATACATAACTGCTGGGACTGCTCGGCGGCATCAAGGGCGAACTGGGACTTGATCTTCCATTGGGACTTGGTGAAGTCGCTGTCGGGCTGGCCGATGGAGCAATGGGCGCCCCAGGTGTGCTCGTCGTAGAGGAGGCAGTTGCGCCAGGCGGCGGCGATGCCTTCGGCGGGATAAGCGACCTCGCTTGTAGTGCGGCCTTCAGGCCGTAGCCCCGAAGAAGACGGGCTGAAGCCCGCACTACGAACTCGATGGGCGAGGGCGAGGAGGGTCTCGGCGTTGCGGACCGCCTCGTGGGCGTTGCGGTTCAGCGCGGTCTCGCGGGCGGAGGAGCCGGCGCCGTCTTCCCAGTAGGTGCCGGCGCTGCCCTTGACGACGGGGAGCTTGTCGCCGAAGTTCTTCTCGATGTGCTCGAAGAACTCGGCGTTGTGGCACAGGATGACCTTGGGGAACTCGTAGCGGTCGTTCCAGGCCTTGCAGACCTCGGCGAGGCGGGCGTTGAGGGCGCAGTTGTCGCTCACGGCGCCGTGGAGGAAGATGGCGTCGTAGGGGTAGTCCTTTCGGGCCTCGTAGCCCTTGATTGCCCCGAGGATGTGGCCGCGGGCGCGCTCGACGCTGGCGTCGAGGCCCCAGCCGCCGGCGTGGGCGTAGCCGGGCACGTACATCATCAGCACGCGGCTGCCGTCGGGGCCTTCCCACCAGCAGGGGGCTTTGGCGTACATCGCGGTGAGCGGGCCGCGGGTGTTGTTGATGCCGCTGGAGAAGTAGCGGATGCCGGAGCCTGCCAGGATCATCGGGATGGTGGCCTCCTGGCTCGGCACGTCGCTGATCATGGCGCTCTGGAAGGGGATGCCGTAGCGGGTCTTGAGGCTGTGGGCGAAGTAGGTGAACCGGCAGGCCTCCTCGTGAGAGGCCAGGCCGGTGAGGATGTTGGCGTAGAGAGCCTGGACGCCCATGCGGCCCTCCTTGGCGTACTTGAGGAACTTGTCGAGCTGCTCGCCCTTGCGGGAGGCCAGGTAGTTCTCGGCCTGCCAGGCGACCTCGAGGTTCCACTTGAATTCGGGGAACTTGTCCATCAGGTTGGCCGCGATGTCGACGTTCTTGCAGTGTATCTCGGCGCACTGGGGCTGAATGTGGGTATAGCCGATGTCGGTGTGGGAGCTGGGGGCGACGAAGATGCGCCACTTGCGAACCGGCTCGAGCTTGACCGTGGCGGTTTTCGAACGGCCGGCGACGGTGGCAGTGACCTTCACCTCCATCGGCTCGGCGGAATCGGGCACGCCGACCTCCTGGGAGATGCCGCCGAAGGTGGCGAGTTGCTGCTTCACAGGCGCCTCGATAGTCTCTCCGCCGGCCTCGGTGCGAAGCATGATCTCCGCCGCAGGCGCCGTGAGGCCGATGTTCACGTCAATCGCCCGCCGCACCTTGCCGTCCACCTTGATGTGGAACGGCGTGGGGAGGACGGCGATGGAGGCGACGCCTGGCTCGGGCATCTTGCCGTCGGGGTCGGTCACGAGCGTGATGGCGTCGTAGAGGACCCAGGAGCCGTCGGTGCAGGCGAGGGTGATCTCGTTGGTGCCCTTGCGCAGGAGGCCGGGCGGGAGGGCCAGCGCGATCTTGTGCGGCTTGCCTGCGGCGGGGTCGGTGAGAGCGGCGTCCCCGCCGCCGTTCGGGAGGCGGAACTGGCCGCTGCGGTCGCCGATGGCGACGGAGTAGGTCGGCGGGCTGCCCCCGTGGGTATCGCACAGCTCGATGCGGAGGGTGAAGAGCCCCTTCGGCTCGTCGGGGAGGTCGAAGCGAATCTTGAAGGGGTGCACGCGGTGCCCCGCCCAGGAGTCGGTGGGGCCGGGGTGAATCCACGGCCAGTCTTTCGCGGCGTCGCTCTTGCCCACCTCGAAGACGAGCGGCTTGCCGCCCAGGCGCGGCGGGACCGCCTGGTAGTTGCGGGCGGCGAAGAACTCGGCGTAGCTCCTGTCGGGCTTGCCGATCTGCCAGACGATCTGCTCGGCGGCAGAGGCAATGGAAAGGGCGAGAAGGACGACGCAAAGGGCGATTCGGCGCATGGGGGCGCTCCTGGAGGGGTTGGGACCGTACTCATCCTACCGGCGCTGGGGCGGCGGGTCAATGGGGATGGGACGGATAGGACCGACAGGACGGGTAGGGCCATGCATCCCCGGCGCGCGGTGGGTCCTATCGGGCTCGCCCGTCCCATCGGCCTTGTGAGCTCAGTTGCATTCCTCTCGGCCGTCTGCTATACACAGGGCCATAGGAGCCGCCGCCTCTTGCAGGAGATGCTGCCTTGCCGCTGCCTCCCGCCGACCTGGCCATCATCCTCGGCTACTTCGCGTTCGTGATCACCCTGGGCATCTGGGTGCACCGGGCCGCGGCGAGGGGCATCAGCGCCTACTTCCTCGCGGAGAACCAGTCGAAGTGGTGGATGCTCGCGGCGTCGGGCAGCTCGGCCTATTACGACATCACGGGCACGATGTGGATCGTGTCGCTCTTCATGCTCTACGGCGTGAAGGGGATGTGGGAGCAGTGCATCTGGGGCTTCTTCTACGCGGCGTTCTTCATGACGTTCATGGGCAAGTGGATTCGCCGCTCGGGCGTGGTGACCGGTGCGGAGTGGATGAAGACGCGGTTCGGCGGAGGCGCCGCGGGGGAATCGGCCCGGGGCGCCTACGCCTTCCTCGCCGTGGTCACGACCATCGCCTTCATCGCCTACGGCTCGGTGGGCATCGGCAAGTTCGGCCAGAGCTTCCTGCCCGGCTGGTCGCGCAACACCTGTGCGCTGGTGCTGGTGCTGATCACGTCGCTCTACGCCATCGTGGGCGGGTTCGTGAGCGTGGTGCTGATTGATCTCGTGCACACGATCGTCCTTTCGGCCGGCGTGGTCATCCTGTGCGTCTTCGCGTTTGCGGAGGCCAGCGGGTCCGCGGCGGTGCAGGCGCTGGCGTCGGGCGAATGGGGCAGCTTGGTGCCGCCCTGGCGGATGACGGACCCCAGGGCCGTCGAGGCGGGCTACTCGATGTTCGGGCTGTTGGTCGTCTTCTGGCTTCTGAAAGGCTTCGCTCTGGAGTTTGGCGGCCCGGGACAGCTCTACGACTTCCAGCGGTTCCTGGCGGCGCGGAACAGCCGCGACGCCTGCAAGATCGGCGCGCTGTGGGGCGTGCTGCACACGCTGCGCTGGCCGCTGGTCGCCGCCGTGGTGGTGCTGGCCATTGCGGGTGTGGCCGGCACGGCGGACCCCGAGATGGTGCTGCCGCTCGTGCTGCTGAAGCGGCTGCCGATGGGGCTCCGCGGCCTCACGCTGGCCGCGCTCCTGGCCGCCTTCATGTCCACCTTCGACGCCACGATCAACGCGGGGGCATCGTATGCGGTGCGCGACCTGTACCAGCGCTATCTGCGGCCCAGAGCCAGCGACAGGGAGCTGGTGCGGGCGAGCTACGTGGCGTCGGCCCTGGTGGTGATCGTGGGCGTGGTCATCGGCTTCGGGGCCGAGAGCATCGCCCAGATGTTCCAGTGGATCATGCTCGCCTTGGGCGGCGGCGTGATGGTGCCGTGCATTCTGCGCTGGTACTGGTGGCGGTTCAACGGCTGGGGCTTCACAGCGGGCACGCTCTCGGGCATTGTGGCCGCGCTGGCCCAGGCCCAGTGGTTCCCCAAGGCGCCCATCTGGGAGTACTTCCCCATCATCGTGGGGATCAACCTGGTCGCCTCGGTGGCGGCCACGCTCCTCACGGAGCCGGCCGACCGGGAGACGCTCAAGCACTTCTACAAGACCGTGCAGCCCGGCGGCTGGTGGGGGCCGATCGCCCGCGAGGTGGCCGCCGAAGACCCCGCCTTCCGAAAGGAGTCCTTCGCCCGCGATCTGGTGAACACGCTGATCGCCGTGCCCTGTGTGGCGGCGCTCTACATCTTCCCCATCTACCTGATGCTGCGGCAGTGGGCGACGATGGCCTGCTGGCTCGGCGTGGCCGTGGGCCTGGGCGTCGTGCTCTACTTCACATGGTACAAACACCTCCCCGCGCCCGAGAAGCCGGCCGGGGAAGGTGCTAGGTGTTAGGTGTTGGGGGTTGGGGTACGAAGAGAGGAATGCGAGGTCGCGCTCTGGTTCTGTACCCCAACACCTAACACCTAACACCTAATACCCAACACCGCTTCCGCGTGCGAGGGCAGACCAATGACTTCCCGCGAACGTGTGTTGATGTCGGTTCACCACGAAGAACCGGACCGCGTGCCGATTGATTTCGCGGCCTGGCGCTCGAGCGGCATTCAGGCCCCCGCCTACGCCGCGTTGCGGCGGCACGTGGGGATCAACGCGGACCGCCCGTTCAAGCTCTATGATCTGATGCAGCAGCTCGCCGAGCCGGAGTTGGAGTTGATCGAGCGCTTCCACGGCGACGTGGTGCAGATTCACCGCCTCGAGCCCTCGTTCGGCATTCGCATTGACGCCTGGAAGCCGATGGCCCTGCCCGGCGGCACCGAATGCCTCGTGCCGCGCGACTACAACCCCGTGCCGCGCCCCGAGGGCGGCTGGAGCCTGTTCGCGCCCGACGGCACCGAGGTGGCCCGCATGCTCGCCAGCGGCGGCTACTTCGAGCCGGTCTACTTCCCTCTCGCCAACGCCCGCACGCCGGCGGACATCGAGGCGTTTGCCTGGCCCGTGATGACGGCCGAGGAGGCGGCCTTCATCCGCGCCCAGGGCGAGCGCTGGCGCCGCGAGACCGACTACGCGACCCTCGCCTGCTTCGGCGGGAACATCCTGGAGAACGGCAACTTCATGTTCGGCTTCGGCGAGTTCATGATGCGTCTCGCCGCCGACCGCGACCTCGTCGAGTGCTTCTTCGACCGGCTGGCCGCGTGGCACATCGCCAACCTCGAGGTCTTCCTGCCCGCCGTGGAAGGCGTGGCCGACATCGTGGCCGTGGGCGACGACCTGGGGACCCAGACCTCGCTCATCATCTCGCCCGCAACCTACCGCAAGCTGGTCAAGCCGCGCCAGGCGAGGGTCTACGACTACATCCGCCGCCACAGCTCGGCCCGCCTCTTCCTGCACTCGTGCGGGGCCATCGAGCCGATCCTGGGCGACCTCATCGAGATCGGCGTCGAGATCCTCAACCCTGTGCAGATCGGCGCCGCGGGAATGGAGCCGGCGAAACTGAAGCGGAGGTACGGCAGGCACCTCACCTTCTGGGGCGGCGGGTGCGACACCCAACACACCCTGCCCCTGGGCACCGTGGCGGATGTCGAGGCCGAGGTCCGGCGCCTCGTCGAGACCTTCAAGCCCGGCGGCGGCTTCGTCTTCACCCAGGTGCATAACATCCTGGCCGACGTCCCGCCCGCGAAGATCGCTGCCTTGTACGACACGGCCTTTGCCTGCGGCGGGGGCCGCGCCGCATAGGGGCGGCCCCGCCGCCCCGCGCTCACCGTGCACGCCCACCGGGCAAACCACGCCGTGCACACGCGGGCCGCCTCTGGCGGCGGCCCCGTGGGGACGCCCGAGATCTCTGAGCAGCCGCGGGCTACTTCTTCTTGCACAGCTCCAGCATCGCCTCGCCCATTGCGTGGCCGATGCGGGTGAACCAGATGGCGCTGCCCAGATAGTGGTAGCCGTGGTCGCCGCCCACCTTCTCCCAGGCCTGGATGTCCTTCCGCCAGTTCGGGTACAGCTCTTCGGCCGCCTTGTCCACCAGCACGTCGGTGCGGAACGCCTTGACGTTGCCCTTGAACTCCGGCACGTCGTTCATGGACATCTGGGCCTCGCGGATGATCAGCATGGCCCCCGTGGCGGGCTTCGAGCCGTTCTGGCCCATCGCGGCGATCACGAACGGCAGGTTCGGCGCCCCCAGGTCCTTCCGCACGTCGTTGATGAAGTGCTTCATGTTCGAGGCGTACTCGTTCTCCGCCCCGCCGTACTGGTCGTTCCAGCCCTGGAACCAGACGAACCCCGTCAGCTCGAGCTTCCGGCCCTTGAGCTCGGGGAACAGCGTCTCGTACTTCTCGAAGGTCTCCTTCACCTCGGCCATCATGGTGCGGTACGACGAGCCGTAGGGCCTCTTGATGTCGTCCATCGTGGGCAGCGGCTCGTTCTTCTTCTGCTTCTCGTTATTCTTCTTCACGCGCTCCTGCGCCTGGGCGAGCTCCTTCTGGAGCACGTCGTCGGGCGGCAGGCCCGCCGAGGGCGGGCGGAAGGGCTTGGCCAGCGAGTGCCCGCCCCAGGCCGTCTTGATGAGCAGCACCGGGTCCTCGAAGTGATCGCCCATCATCGTGCCGAACTCCAGCTCCACGCCGGTCCGGCCGGGCGAGCCGTAGCCGATCGTCAGCGGCCCTTTGCGGTCGAGGTACTTGATGAATACGTCGTCGCGGACGATCCACTTCCCGTCCTTGCGCAGGTGCTTGAACAGGTCCCTGGTCTCCGGCGCCTCGGCCTGATAGTCGAACAGTTTGTTGGGGGCCTTGCCCTCCATGTTCGACTGGCCGGCGAGGATGAATACCTTCACCGTCCCCTCCGCCGCCCGCCCGGCAGCCGGCGCCGCCGCGGCCACAGCCGCCAGAACGGCGAGGGGGGCCGCCCAACCTGACCTGGAACGCTCGCTGATCATGGCACATTCTCCTTCCGCTGGATGGGGCTCGCGTCGTGTCGGCCGATGGCTACAGTTTCCACGGCCCGCGCATTGGCCGGTCGAGCCTGCGATTGGCCTCCTCGTCGTTGACGAACTGCTCGGCAGCCGGGTCCCAGCGCAGCTTGCGCCCCAGCCGGGTGGCGATCTCCTGCAAGTTGCACAGGAGGTCGGTGCTCACGGCGATGTCAATGGGGGCGGCAGGCTGGGTGCGGCCCTTCACGGCGTCAATGAAGTTGCCGTGGTGGTTGTCGCTGCGGAAGAGCTGGACCTCGTTGGGGCCGGGCTTGGCCTTGAGCAGCGCCTTGTCCTTGGCGTCCAGGCGCGAGCGGTCCACGTGCACCCAGCCTTCGGTGCCGAGGAACATCACGCCGTGGCCGTGCCCTTCCTGTTGCAGCGGGTGCTTCGCCGCGGTCGCGTCGTCCATGTGCACCAGCGTCACGCCGTTGGCGTAGCGGTTCTCCACCTGCCAGTGGGTCGAGCAGTCGGTGAGCATGTCCTTGGGGAACGTGGCGGTGCCCTCCACCTCGGTGGGGCCGCTCCGCTCGGTGTTGTTGCCCCACTGGGCGATGTCGAGGTGGTGGACGCCCCAGTTGCCGATCATGCCCAGGCAGTAGTCGGAGATGCAGTACCAGATGCTCCAGCCCTTGCCTTGGGTGTAGGGCCGGCAGCGCTCGAAGCAATAGGGCGCCATCGGGGCCGGGCCGAGCCACATCTCATAGTCCAGCTCCTTCGGCACAGGCTCCGTGGGTTGCTTCGGGCAGGTCCAGCTCCCGGGCACGCCGACGAGGATGGTCTGGAGCTGGCCGATCTTGCCGTTGCGGACGAGTTCGCAGGCGCGGCGGAAGTTGCCGCCCGAGCGCTGCTGGGTGCCGAACTGGAAGACGACCTTGCTCTCCCTGACGGCCTTTCGCAGCGCCTGAGCGGCGCGGACGCTCCAGCCGATCGGCTTCTCGCAATACATGTGCTTGCCGGTGCGCACGGCCTCGAGGGCCATCAGCACGTGCCAGTGGTCGGGCGCCGTGATCTGCACGGCGTCAACGTCCGGACGCGCCATCAGCTCGCGGAAGTCCTTCGTGGACGCGCAGTCCTGGTTGCCGTAGTACTCGTCCACCGCGCGTTTGCCCTGGCTGCGCTGGTGGTCGTGCACGTCGCAGACGGCGGCGACGCGGACCTCTCGGTTGCCGAGGAAGGTTCGCATGTTGCCCATGCCCTGGATGCCGAGGCCGATGACGCCCAGCCCCACGCGGTCCGAGGGGGCGGGGGCGCCCTCCCGGGCCAGGGCGAACGGGGCGACCACGGCTGGGAGCGCCAGGGCGCCAGCGGCCGCCGCCGTACGCTTGAGGAAACGCCGCCGGCTTGCGGAGCGGCGGCATGCAGCGTTGTTCGCGAGCATGAGGATACCTCCTTGCGGCCGGGGCGGGCAGCGCCCGTGCCCCAAGCCCTCATTCGTACCCGAACTCCCAGCCCTTGCGCGGCGTGCGCTTGACCAGGGCGTTGGCCTTGTCGCTATTGGTGAAGCGGCCTTCGCGGAAATCGTAGGTGAGCTTCTCGCGCACCAGGTTGGCCACATTGCCCACCAGCATGATCTCGGTGAGGCGGGCCGAGTAGTCGAAGTCGGCTGACGACTTGCCCCCCGTGCGGATGGCATCGAGCCAATCGGCCTCGTGGCCCTTCGAGCGCGGGAGCACCGTCTTCGGCTTGCCCACCTCTTTCATGAAGCTCTCGGGGAACAGTCGCGTGCCGTTCATCCACCAGCCGGAGACGGCCATGCCCTTGGTGCCATAGTAGGCGCTGGGCTGGCTGGCGGCCGCCTTCACCTTCTCGGGGTCCACCGTCGGCGGCATCGGTTTGGCGGTGTAGTCGTTGTAGATGCCCGAGCTCCACCGCAGGATGCACGGGACCATGTCGCCGCGCTTCGGGAACTTCCAGGTCACGCGGACCTCGTGGGGCCAGTTGAAGCCGTTTGTCTCCTCGCCCTCGCACTCGACCTCGCAGGTGTCGGCCTCGTAGAGCTTGAGCGCCCACACGGCGCCGTCGCCGTTGTGGCAGAACCAGTCGCCCAGCAGCCCTGTGCCGTAGTCGAGCCACCCGCGCCACTTGGCGGGCACGATGCCGGTGCGGAACTCGCGCTCCTTGGCCGGGCCTTGCCAGAGGTCCCAATCCAGACCCTGGGGCACGGGGGCCGGTTGGCCGGGGTCGCGCGAACCGAAGTCCATCGTGTTGTACGGCGGGCGCACGTGGGCCTCGGTCACGTCGCCGAGGCTGCCCTGCCAGACCCACTCGCACAGCAGCCGCACGTGCTCGCCCGAGTGGCCCTGGTTGCCCATCTGGGTGGCCACCTTCTTGGCCTTGGCCAGCTCGCGCAGCTTGCGGGCCTCGTAGAGGTCGTGGCACAGCGGCTTCTCACAGTAGACGGCGCAGCCGGCTTCGAGGGCGCGGATGGCGGCGGGGAAGTGGTGATGGTCGGGCGTGGCCACCCACACGGCGTCGATGCCCTTCGACTCGTCGAAGAGCTGGCGGTAGTCGGTGTAGATCTTCGCGTCAGCGAACTTGTCCTTGATCCGTTTGGCTGCGCCGGCGGAGTGGTTGGCATCCACGTCGGCCGCGGCGACGATCTGCTCGCCCGAGGCCACGCCCACGCCCTTGCCGCCCATGCCGCCGATGCCGATGCAGGCGAAGCGGATTTTCTCGTTGGCCGCGAACGTGCGGGCCAGCGCGGCGGGCCCGACCAGCAGCGAGGCGGATGCCGCCGCGCCCACGCGAAAAAGGTTCCGACGGGTGATGGTGTTGCTCATGATGTGCCCGGGCTCCTGACGAAGGGGAGTGAGGCTTACCCGCAGGCCAACCGCCCGCGCGGCCTTGAGGCTACCACAGACGGCCCGGGCCAGTCAAGGCCGCGGAGGGGACGAGACAGCGGATGGCGCGGAGGGGCGCGGATGAAGACGGGGGCATGACCGCGAATCGAGCGAAGCCAGGCGAATGCAGAACGCGGGACGGGGCCTGGCCCGAGCGACTTTGAAGGCGTGTCCCGGCCACCGGCACAGGCGGGGCAGTTGTGGCAGGCCGGCGACGGAGCGGAAGTGTGGGGGCGTCACCTCGCAGCGCTCGCACGCATCTTCGGGCTTGCCTTCGAGGGTGGTTGTGGTATCCTGCTGTGGACGGCCGGTGGAGCAAGCCCTGCGGACTATGGTGTGGTGGGCAAGGGATGGTGCGATGACGCGAGGGGAGCGTGTGACGCGTGGCCGATTCCTGAGCGCCGCGGCGGCAGCCGCCGGCGCGATGCTGGTGCCCGGCACGCCCGAGCCGTGTGCAGAGGAGATGATGCCCATGCCTGAATGCGCCTCGACCGAGCACTTCTGGTACCGCCTTCAGCCGGCAGGCAAGTACATTGATTCGCAGCGCGGCAACATGGCGTTCGCCTACGCGGCCGGCACGCTCTTCCTGTCGGAGGACAACGGCCGCTCCTGGCCGCACAGCCTGGCCTTTCCCGACGCCCAGCGGATCACCTTCAGCCACATCCTCCGCAACGGCAACGTCGTCTTCGCCACGGGCTCGAGGCTCTATGTGAGCACCGACCACCTGAAGACGTGCCGCCCCGTGCCCGTCAAGGCGGCCGATGGCTCCGACTATGCGCCCCACACGCCCCGGAACCCCGCCAACCCCGGCTGGTACTTCCACACCCTCCCCGGCGTCGTGTCGTGGGACGTCAAGGGCCGCGAGACGATGGTGTGGGGGAACTACTGCAACGTGCTCGGCGGCGCGGCCCCCGTGAACATCTACTATTCGACCGACGGCGGGCTGACGGTGAAGATCGCGTACTCCTTCGGGCAGCACCCGAACTTCCGCGACAACGGCTCCCCCGGCGGCGGCAAGGAGGGCACGCTGCTGGGCGACCCCGACAACCCGGTGCTCTGCCGCCACGTGCACGCGGTGGCCTACAATCCCGGCGAAGATGCCTTCTACGCCTGCACGGGCGACCACGATATGGCGCCCGGCCACTACGAGTGCCACTGGCTGCGCGGCACCTATGACGCCGCGAAGGACCGATGGGACTGGAAGGTCGTGGTGTCGGCCCGGCTGAACACCCGCTACAAGTCGGGCGGCATCACCTTCGTGGACGGGCAACTCTACTGGATCAGCGACGCCAACGGCCCACCGCCGCACGACCGAGGCATCTTCCGCTGCGACCCCGCCGACCTCGCCAACCCCGAGAAGCACACGATGCTGTTCAACCCGGGCGTCGAGTCGGGCAGCATGATCATCCAGGACGGCGTGATCCTGGCGTCGCACTGCTGCCCTGCGTCCCCGATGGCCACCGGCTTCATCATCTCCACAGACCTGGGGAAGACCTGGGCGCAGTATGACCTCAAGGAGCTCGGCCGGCACTCGCCCACGCGGTTCCACGAGAAGAACGGCGAAGGGTGGTTCCGCGTGGACTTGAGGACCGGCTGGATCCAGCACTCGGGGGTGTTGTTCATCAAGCCGAAGCAGCCGCACGGCGCGTCGTCGAGGTGAGAGCGAAGGCAGGCGCGTCAGAACTCCTGGGGGAGTTGCGACAGTTCGCTGCACCGGAAGACAGGGCCGTCCTTGCACACATATTTGCTGCCGACGTTGCAGCGGCCGCACTTGCCGATGCCGCACTTCATGCGGTTCTCGAGCGTCGTAATGACGGAGTCCATCGGGAACCCGAGCTGGGTGAGGCTGGCGAGCACGAACTTGATCATGATGGGCGGGCCGCACGTGATGACCATTGTGCCCTCGGCCGCGGGCTTCATCTCGCTGAGCACGGTCGGCACGAAGCCCACCTTGCCGTCCCACCCGGGCGCCTCGCCGCCGGGGTCCACGGTGTAGACGGTCTGGACATCGGGGCGCTCGCGCCATTCCCTCAGCTCATTCTTGTAGACGAGGTCGCCCACGCTGCGGGCGCCGTAGAGGATGGTGATATTGGCGAACTGGTCGCGGAGGTCGAGGCAGTTCCAGATGAGCGAGCGCAGGGGGGCCAGGCCGATGCCGCCGCCGATGAAGAGGAGGTTCTTGCCCCTCATCGCGTCAATGGGGAACCAGTTGCCGTAGGGGCCGCGGAAGCCGATGATGTCGCCCTCGTTGCTCTCGTGGAGGTCGGCGGTGACCTTGCCGGCGCGCTTAACGCTGCACTCGATGTAGCCTTTGCGGGTGGGGGCCGAGGCGATGCAGAAGGTGGCCTCGCCGGCGCCGAACACGGAGTAGAGGCCGAACTGGCCGGCGCGGAAGGTGAAGCGCTCGCCCTCGGCCTCGTCGCAGAAGTGCAGGCGGAAGGTCTTGACGTCGGAGGTCTCCGGCGTGATGGCGACGATCCGCATCTTCATCGGCACGTAGTTCATCGGGATGAGGGTCGGGGACGCGGTAAGGGTCGCGGTTTCGGTTGCCACGGGGTCAGTCTCCCGTTCCTTGCTTCGCTTCGATCTGGGTGAGGACGCTCACGAGGCTCTGGCCGACGCCGCAGGTGCGCACGCAGCGCCCGCATCCGACGCAGGCGAGGCGGCCGAAACGCTCGGGGAAGTACTTGAACTTGTGCATGACGCGCTGGCGGTAGCGCGCGGCCTGGGTGGCGCGGGGGTTGTGGCCCGAGGCGTGGAGGGTGAAGAGGGCGAAGGAGCAGCAGTCCCAGTTCCGCCGCCGCTTGCCGCCATTCCAGGTCGCCTCGTCCACGATGTCGAAGCAGTGGCAGGTGGGGCACAGGTAGCTGCACGCGCCGCAGCCGAGGCAGCGCAGGGTGGCCTCGGTCCAGAACGGCCCCTCGAAGTTCGCGTCGAGCCACGTCTTGACCCTATCGGGGTCGAACCTGGGAGCGAGGTCGGCCGGGGCGGGGGGCCGGGCGCCCTCGGGCGCCGGCTGAACGATACTGCCCAGCCGCTCGATCAGCTTCTGCCCCTTTTCGGTGACGACTCTGAGGAGCGCCCCGCCGTTCTCCGCGGCAAACACGAGGATGTCGCTGCCGCGCTCGCTGTGGGGGTTGCCGCCCACCGAGGTGCAGAAGCACTCGGGCTCGGCCTCGGAGCAGGCGAAGGCCACCACGGTGGTGTGCGCGCGGCGGGCGCGGTAGCGCACATCGTCGTAGTCCCACTCGAAGACCTGGTCGAGCACGTCGAGCGCCGCGGCGTCGCAGGGGCGCGGGCCGAAGACCACGGTCTCGACTGCCGGCAGCGGCTCGGGCTCCAAGGCCACGTCGCCGTCGTCGCGTTTCGCGTAGTCGAGCAGCACCTCCGTCTCGGGGAAGAAGAGTTGCTTGAGAGGCACCAGGGTCTTGCCGTTGCCGAGGATGGCCGCCTCCAGCGAGGCGACGGGCGCCAGGTCCACGATGCCCTCCTCCTTCTGGACGGGGGCGATGACCTGGATGCCTGCCTTGGCCAGGGCGTCGGCGACGGCCTTCAGCCAGCCCGGGGCCGCCTGGTAGAGGGGGTGTTGCGCAGCGGTCGTTGCCATCAGAGGATGCCCTCCTCGGGGTCATCGGGCGCGTAGGTGGTGAAGGGGGCCTTCTCCTCCGGCGACCGCCCCGACTCGAAGCCGAACCAGTCGTGCACGAGCTTGGCCATCTTCTGGTTGATGGCGCCGAGCGGAATGCCCGCGGGGCACACGCGTTCGCATTCCCCGCAGCCCACGCAGCGCCCCGTGAGGTGCAGGGCGCGGGCGACGTTCCAGGCCACGTTGCCGCGCAGGTGCGAGCTGGTCTCGACCCACTGCGGCGTGGACTTCTCGACGATGCATCTCTTGCAGTAACACAGCGGGCACACCTGCCTGCACGCATAGCATCTCACGCAGCGGTCCAGGTGCCGCCGCCAGTAGGCCCACCGCTCCTCCATCGTCTTGGCCTCGATGGCCTCGGCGGCGGCGAAGCGTTGGTCGGCGGCGGGGTTGGCCTCGACGGGCGGGCCGACGACCACGTCGCAGCCCTGGGGATCGTGCACGCCGCACGCCTGGCACTTGCCGAGCGGCGGCTCGCCCACGCCGGCGCAGCGCACGCCGATCAGCACCACGTCGTCGCGGGGAATCACATGCTCGCGCAGCAGCACGTTCACGGCGCGCAGGTCGCAGCCCTTCACGACGAGGGCGATCTTGCGCGAGGATGCGGCGGCCTGCCCGCTCTGGGGGGCGGCCGCGAGGTCGCGCACCTCTTTCTTGGTGAGGTAGACCGCCAGGTTCGGGAAGCAGAAGGCGTCGAACAGCAGGCGGGCGGCGTCCTCGGCCCGCCGCACGAACACGGCGGCCACCGTTGGCGTGCCATCTTCGCGGCCGTAGCCGACCACGAGGCCCACCTTGCCTTCGGCAAGAAGCTGTGCGGCCGTCTGCCGCAGGGAATCGGTTGCCGCGTCGCTCATCGTCCGGCCCCTTCTCTCGGGGTGATAGCCAATGGGTCGTTCGGCCTCAGTGTGGCCACCAGCAGTCGAAGAGCACGACCAGGGCCGCCATCAGTGCGAGCGCTACCCCAAAGAGCACCCAGGGGATGGCCTCAGTCGCCTTGCTCACGCGTTGTTCTGCCATTGCCGTTCTCGCAACTTGGGTAACCTGTGAACGGCCCGAGGCGGCGCGCCTCCTCGGTGATTTCGTTGACGAGCGCCGACCACTTGCCGCCCTCGGCGGCCGAGACCCACGACATCTTGAACCGCCGCGGGTCTATGCCCAGGAAGCTCATCAGCTCGCGGAACGCCTGGAGCTTGCGCCGCGCGTGGAAGTTGCCGCTCGTGTAGTGGCAGTCGCCGGGGTGGCAGCCCGATACCAACACCATGTCGGCCCCGCGCTCGAAGCTCTTGAGGATGAACATCGGGTCCACCCGGCCCGAGCAGGGCACGCGGATGATGCGGATGGCGGCGGGATAGCCGAAGCGGCTCATCCCGGCCAGGTCGGCGCCCGCGTAAGAGCACCAGTTGCACAGGAAGGCCACGATGTTCGGCTTCCATTCGGCCGTGGCGGCGGCCGGGGTCGCGTCGTGTTCGGTGGCGGTGTGGCTCATTTCTCACTCCCATTGCCGTGGCGGCCCGAGGGAAGCGCCGCCACGAGCGGCGCCGACGATCCGATGGCGTTGATCTCGGCGTAGAGCTGGTCGTCGCGGAAGCCCTGCACCTCGATGCTCTTGGAGCGGCACGTGACGGCGCAGGCCCCGCAGCCCTGGCACAGGCCCTCGTTGATGTGAGCCACGACGGCCAGCAGCGTGCCGCGCCGGTCGCGGATCTCGCGTGGCCCGATCGCGCCGTAGGCGCACACGGTCTGGCATTCGAAGCAGCCGTTGCAGGTGGCCTGGTTCACGATGCCGATGGTGGGCTCGCGCGTGAGGCGGTCGTGGGTGATGAGGCCGAGGGCCTTGCTCGCCGCCGCACTCGCCTGCGCCACGGTGTCGGGAATGTCCTTCGGGCTGTGCGCGCAGCCGGCCAGGAACACGCCGGCCGTGTTGGTCTCGACGGGCTTGAGCTTGGGGTGCGCTTCGGAGAGGAAGCCGTGCTGGTCGTAGCCGATGCGGAGCTTCTGCGCCAGCTCGCGCACACCGGCCGAGGGCAGCAGCGCGGGGGCCAGCACCACCATCTCGGCGGCGATCTCCACCTGGCCGCCGCCCAGCGTGTCGGCGCCCATCACGATCAGCTTGTCGCCGCGCGGGAACACCTTCGACACGCGCCCGCGCAGGTACGTGGCGTCTTTCTCCTTCACCACGCGGCGCACGAACTCCTCGTAGTTCTTGCCCGCGGAGCGGATGTCCATATAGAAAATGAAGGCCTGGCCGTCGTGCACCTTGTGTTTGTAGAGGATGGCATGCTTGGCGGTGTACATGCAGCAGATTTTCGAGCAGTAAGGCTTGCCGCCGGTCTGCTCCTCGCGCGAGCCGATGCACTGGAGGAACACAATGGTCTTGGGAGGCTGGCCGTTCGAGGGGCGGCGCAGTTCGCCCTCGGTGGGGCCGCTGGCGCTCACCATGCGCTCGAACTCCAGGCTCGTCACCACATCGGGGTAGCGGCCGTAGCCGTACTCCTCGTAGATGCTCGGGTCGAGGAGCTGGTAGCCGGTGGCCACGATCACGGCGCCGACCTTCTCCTCGACGATCTCGTCGGTCATGTCGTAGTCAATGGCGCCGGCGGGGCAGATGGTCTTGCAGGCGCCGCAGCCGCCGGTCTTGAAGTGGATGCAGTTCTCGCGGTCAATGAGCGGCTTGTTGGGCACGGCCTGGGGGAAGGGGATGTGGATGGGCGTGCGCACGTCGTAGCCGCAGTTGAACTCGTTGGGGATCTGCTCGATGGGGTGCGAGCAGAACTCGGCGGGGTCAATGGCCCCCGTGGGGCAGAGGAAGGCGCAGGCGCCGCAGCCGATGCACACGTCGGAGAGCTGCTTGTAGGGCGTCGAGATCTCGCGCCCGCGCCCGCGCCCGGCGAAGCAGGTGGCCGACGGGCCGATCACCTCAGCGCACACGCGCACGCACAGGCCGCAGAGGATGCACTTGGATGCAGCAACGGCCTGCCTCGTCTT
>DAOOIT010000036.1:41640-64257 GCA_035384565.1 Planctomycetota bacterium
GGTCCCCGTCGAGCCATCGGAGTGTTCGGTGTTCGGTGCTGGGGGTTGGGGGGTGGGTGAAGAGAAGAGGGGCTGGGCGTCGTACTCCTGCGCCAGTTTCACGAGCACCTCGCTCTCGGGGCTGCGCGAGAGGAGCAGGCTGAGGGTCAGCCGGCGCGAGGCCCGCACGGCCTTCGAATTGGTGTCGATCACCAGTCCGTTCTGGGCGGGATAGGCGCACGCGGGCATGAGGCCGGGGCGGCCGCCGCCGGTGATCTCGACCACGCACACGCGGCACGCGCCCGCGGGCGGCACGGCCTTGTGGTGGCACAGGGTGGGGATCTCGATGCCGAGGGTCTTCGCGGCGTCGAGCAGCGTCTGCCCGTCCTGAACTTCGGCTTGCCGGCCATCCATCGTCAGAGCGATCATCGGGGGGTCCTTCAGCTTGTCACCACGGCGCCGAACGGGCACGCCTCGTAACACACGCCGCACTGGACGCACTTGGCCGCGTCAATCACGTGGGGCTGCTTCTTCTCGCCGGCGATGGCGTTGCTGGGGCAGTCGCGCTTGCACAGGCCGCAGGCCTTGCAGACCTCGGCCTCGATGCGGAAGCGCACGAGCGCCTTGCACACGCCGGCGGGGCACTTGCGGTCGCGGATGTGGGCCTCGTACTCGTCGCGGAAGTAGCGCAGGGTCGAGAGCACGGGGTTGGGCGCCGTGCCGCCGAGCATGCACAGCGACGAACTCTTGACGTACCCGGCCAGCTCTTCGAGCTGCTCGATGTCGCCCTCGCGGCCCTTGCCCTCGGTGATGCGGGTGAGGATGCGATGCATCTGGTCCACGCCCTCGCGGCAGGGGGTGCACTTGCCGCACGACTCGTCGGCGAGGAAGGCCAGGAAGTAGCGGGCCACGTCCACCATGCAGGTCCGTTCGTCCATCACGATCAGGCCGCCTGAGCCCATCATGGCACCGGCCTCGGTGAGCTTCTCGTAGTCCACGGGCAGATCGATCAGGGCCTCGGGGATGCAGCCGCCCGAGGGGCCGCCGGTCTGTACGGCCTTGAGCTTGCGCTTCTTCTGGATGCCGCCGCCGATGTCGAAGACGATCTCGCGCAGGGTGGTGCCCATGGGCACTTCGACGAGGCCGGTGTTCTGCACCTTGCCGACGAGGGAGAAGACCTTGGTGCCCTTCGAGCGCTCGGTGCCGATGGAGGCGAACCAGTCGGCGCCGCGCTCGATGATCACGGGCACGTTGGCCCAGGTCTCGACGTTATTGATGTTCGTCGGCAGCCCCCACAGGCCCGCCTGGGCCGGGTAAGGCGGACGCTGACGGGGGCTGCCGATGTCGCCCATGATGGAGGCGATGAGCGCGGTTTCCTCGCCGCACACGAAGGCGCCGGCGCCGCGCACGATCTCGACGCCGAACGAGAATCCCGAGCCGAGGATGTCGTCGCCCAGGAGGCCCATCTCGTGGGCCTGCTCGATGGCGACCTGGAGGTTGCTGACGGCGAGGGGGTATTCGGCGCGGACGTAGAGGTAGCCCTGGTGCGCGCCGATGGCATAGGCGCCGATGACCATGCCCTCCAGCACCGCGTGCGGGTCGCCCTCCATGATGCTGCGGTCCATGAACGCCCCGGGGTCGCCCTCGTCGCCGTTGCAGATGATGTACTTCTCGTCGCCGGGCTGGGCGCGGCAGATGGCCCACTTCTTGCCCGTGGGGAAGCCGCCGCCGCCGCGGCCGCGGAGGCCCGACTTCGTGATCTGGTCAATCACGCCCTCGGGCGTCATCTCGAGCAGCGCCTTGGGCAGGGCCGCGTAGCCGCCGGCGGCGATGTAGTCCTCGATGCTCGTGGGGTCAATGGTGCCGTTGTGGCGGAAGACGATGCGCTGCTGCTTGGCGTAGAAGGGCACCTCCCCCTCGAGGCGGCACTTCTTCTTTGTCACAGGGTCGCGGTAGAGCAGGGAGTCCACCACCTCGCCTTTGCGCAGCGTCTGCTCGATGATGGCTGGGATGTCGCTGATCTGGACGCCCTGGTAGAAGACCTCCTGCGGGTGAATGACGACGAGGGGGCCTTTCTCGCAGAAGCCGTGGCAGCCGGTGGCGCGCACGTCCACGCCCGTGAGGCCCTCGGCGTCGAGCTGGCGGCGCAGTTCCTCGAAGAGCTCCATGCTGCCGTTGGCGCGGCAGCCGGTGCCGGCGCAGATGGCCAGGCAGGTGGCCTTCTCGTCGCGCTCCGAGCGCAGGTAATCGCGGAACTCGGCCAGGTCCTGTGGCGAGGTGAGGCGTGTGGCTACGGCCATTCTCGGTCCCTTCCGCGTGCGGGGCACGCGCTAGGCGGTCACGGGCTCCTTCTCCTTCGCCTCGGCGCACTGCTCGATGATCTGCATCATCTTGCCCACGGTCATCTTGCCGTGGTACTTGTTGTTCACGGTGACCACGGGGGCCAGGGCGCAGGCGCCCAGGCAGTTGACGCGCTCGAGGGTGAACAGCATGTCCTTGGTCGTCTCGCCGTGGCCGATGCCCAGCTCGCGGCTGATGGCGTCGGCCACGCTGCCGCCGCCGCGCAGGTGGCAGGCGGTGCCCAGGCACACGCGGAGGACGTACTTGCCGCGCGGCTTGAGGCTGAAGGCGTGGTAGAAGCGCGCCACGGCGTAGAGGCGGCTGAGCGGGAGGCCCGACTTCTCGGCCAGGTAGGTGAGGGCGTCTTGCCGGAGGTAGTTGAACTCGTCCTGAATGTCCTGGAGCAGCCCGATGACCATGCCGGCGCGGTCGGTGCAGCGCTCGAGGATCGCATCCACCTTGGCGGCCACCTCGGGCGGCGTGTGGGCGGCCACCGAGCGCGGCGCGGGGACGGCGATCTTGTTGCGGGCCATGCAGTGGTTCCAGCAGTCGCCGCAGCCGGTGCACTTCTTCATGTCCACGCTGCGGGCCTTCTTGCGGATCTTGATCTCGAAGTTCCCCACGTAGCCGTCCACCTGCTCGATCTCCGAGTAGGTGAGGAGCTTGATCTTCTGGCTCTGCATGATCTCGACCATGCGGGGGGTGAGGATGCACTGCGAGCAGTCGAGGGTGGGGAAGGTCTCGTCGAGCATGGACATGTGGCCGCCGATCGAGGGCTTGCGCTCGACGAGGACGACCTCGTAGCCGGCGTTGGCTACGTCGAGCGCGGCCTGGATGCCGGCGATGCCGGCGCCGATGACGAGGACGCGCTGGGTGACGGGCACCTCGATCTCGGCCAGGGGCGCGTTGCGCTTGACCTTTTCGACCATGAGGCGCACGAGGTCCTTGGCCTTCTCGGTGGCCTCGCGGCGGTTGGTGTGCACCCACGAGCAGTGCTCGCGGATGTTGGCCATCTCGAACATGTAGGGGTTGAGGCCCACGCTGGCCACGGTGCGCCGGAAGGTGTTCTCGTGCATGCGCGGCGAGCATGAGGCCACCACCACGCCGGTGAGCCGATGCTGCTGCACGGCGTCGGTGACCAGTCGCTGGCCGGGGTCCGAGCACATGTACTTGTAGTCCTTCGCGATCACCACGCCGGGAATGGTCCGCGCATAGCGGGCCACCGCGCCGGAGTCCACCGTCTCCGCGATGTTCGCGCCGCACCAGCAGATGAAGACGCCCACTCGAGCCACGGGCCAGACCCCTTTGCATCACAGATAGACCGCTGTCTCGACGAGCCCCTTCTCGGCGAGCAGCGGCATCGGGTCCACGATTACTTTGTCGAGGCACAGGTCCCCGGCTTCGAGGCCGAGGGCTAGGCCGAGCATCTGGGTGAAGTAGAGCACGGGCAGGCCGAACGCCTCGCCGAACTGCGCCTCGGCGTTCGACTGGAAGAGGTCGAGGTTGGCCTGGCACAGGGGGCAGGCGACCACGAGGGCGTCGGCGCCGGCGTCCCTGGCGGCCTGGAGGATGCCGCCGCTCAGGCGCACCACGGTGTCCTGCATGGCCAGCGTCAGGGCCGCGCCGCAGCATTCGGTCTTGCACGGCCAGTCCACCGGCTCGGCGCCCGTGGCGGCCATCAGGTCGTCGAGGAGCGTGGGGTACTCGATCTTGTCAATCCGCAGCTCCTCGGGCAGGCGGGCGAGCAGGCAGCCGTAGTAGGAGGCGACCTTGAGGCCCTTGAGCGGGCGCGTGACGCGGGCGCGCAGGGCGTCGAGCCCGACCTCCCGCGCCAGGATCTCGGCGATGTGGAGCACGCGGATGCCGCCCTTGTAGTCCTCCTCGATGATGCCGTTGACCTTGGCGAGGAGGGCGGGGTCCGCCTGGAGCTCGGCGTTGGCCTGCTTGAGGCGGCTGTAGCAGGCCGAGCAGCAGGTGAGGATGTCGAGGCCCTGCTTCTCGGCGGCGGCGCACGAGATGGCGGGCAGGGCCACCGAGAGCAGGTGGTTGGTGGCGTGGGCGGGCGTGGCGCCGCAGCAGACCCAGTCTTCGATCTCCTCGACGGCGACGCCGAGGGCGGCGAGCACGCCGCGGGCCGAGCGGTCGTATTCGGCGGCGCCGGAGAGGAGCGAGCAACCGGGGAAGTAGCCGTATTTCATCGGGGCGCGACCTCCTCCTCGCAGCGCTGGAAGACGCGCTCGAGGCGCTCGATGCGGTGAACCTTGTGGGGCGAGAGCGTGATCTTGCCCTTCAGGAAGTACCAGGGCGCCTTGGTGAGGTTGGTGAAGAGGCGGCCCGAGTTCATGTTGTAGCTGGCCATCAAGGCCACCTCGCTCAGGCGGCCGAACTCGCGCACGCAGTCCAGGAACGCGCGGTAGAAGGTCCACACGCGCTCCGCGCCGTTGGAGGGGGGCACGCGGCGCTCCTGGGCGAGGCCGCGCAGGACGTCAATCACCCGCACGATGTCCACCCCCATCGGGCAGCGGCTGTTGCAGGTGCCGCAGGCGGCGCAGCACCACACGGTCTCGTTGCCGAGGGCCTCGGCCTCGAGGCCGAGCTGCACCAGGCGCAGCACGCGATTGGGCGAGAGCGCCAGGTCGGCGGCCACGGGGCAGCCGCCCGTGCACTTGCCGCACTGGTAGCAGTCGCTGAGGTTCTGGCCGCTGCGCTCCTCGACGACGCGGAGGAAGTCGGAGTGGAGCGCCTTGTCGGCGAGTTGCCATTTCATGGGGCGGTCTCCGGAGCCTTGGCCTGCGCGTTGAGCAGGGCGGCGGCCTTCTTGAGGTCGGCCGCGGCGCGGTCGAGCAGGGTGGAGGTGTACGAGTAGTTGTGGGCGCCGTGGCTGCCGTCGCGCTCGATGCAGGAGAGGCGCCCCTTGGCGGCGGCGACGAGCTGGCGGGCCTGGTCGCGGTTCTCGTTGCCGGGCTGGCTCGTCTCGCAGGCCTTCTCGAGCGCGGCCACGCGCGGGGCGAGGGCGGCGAGGCGGTCGCGCGTCTCTTTCTGCCAGTCGGCGAGCATGTCGCCGTAGCCCTTGTCGCCGTGGCAGCCGGCGCACGGGCGCGGGCCGGCGGCGCGGGTGACGTAGCTCGCGTCGCCCACGGCCACCGTCTTGTCCTCGATGTGGCAGCCGTCGCAGGCCACGCCGGCCTTGTACATCACGTCGGGCTCGGCCGGCAGGTCGGCCACGGCCTGGCCGGCGTACATGCGCTCCTGGATCGAGTGGCGCTCGCCGCCGTGGCAGGTGCCGCACTGCGACGAGGCCATCATCTGGTGCGGCTTCATGCCCTCGCCGTGGCGAATCTCGTCGTGGCACTGGAGGCAGTCGAAGTGGCCCTTGGAGACGTGGGTGAGGTGGAACTGCTCCTGGTCCTTGACCTCGGGGGTGCGGCGCAGGTGGCAGCTCTGGCAGCGGGTGGCCGACACAGCGCCGGCGCCCTGGGTGATCTGGCTGTGGCAGTGCTCGCAGCGCACGTCGTTCTTGCCCTTGAGGAACTTGGCGTGGTTGAAGGGTTGGCCTTCGAACGTGACCGTCTTGTCGGGCAGCGTGTGGCACGTCTGGCACTCGCCCGCGGCCACGGGCTTGCTGCCGCGGCCGTAGAAGTGGCAGGTGAGGCAGGTGGTCTCCGCCACGCTGATGTGCTGGCCCTCGACCATCTGGCCGTGGCAGCTCACGCAGTTCAGCTCCTTGCCGCGCGGGTGGCCGCTGAGGTGCTTCTCGTGGCTGAACTTCACCTTGCCGTGGAAGAGCACGGTCTCCTTGTTGTGGTCCATGCCCGCGTGGCAGCCCGAGCGCATGCACGACTTATTGCTGATGAGCGCGTGCGGCTTGCTGTCGTAGGCGTGCGACATGTACTTGACGAGTTGCACGAGGCCGGCCATCTTGCCCTCGAGCTCGGCCTCGACGCCCGGCTCGTAATGGCACTCCACGCACGCCACTTCGCGGTGCGACGAGTGCTGCCAGCTCTCGTAGTAGTCGCCCATGTAGTGGCACGAGATGCAGAACTTCGGGTGCTCGGTGATCTTGATCGAGTAGGCCGACAGCACCACGAAGCCGCCGAAGCACACGGGCACCGCCGTGATAGCGGCGCCTCGCCAGGTGAAGATCGAGAACATCGGCAGCGTGCCCAGGCGGTCCACCAGCCGCTTGAGATAGGGCAGCAGGTAGAACGTGCCCAGCACGCCCGTGCCGATCACGAGGTAGAACAACACGTCCTGCGTGAAGCGGCTCGTGCTTGCCTTCACCCAGTCGTAGGCCATGAGCGCCAACGCCAGGGTGAGCAGGAACGCAAAGAGGTCCTTGCGCAGGATCAGGAAGAGAGCGGCGAACACGATGCCGTTGACGAGGAACACCACCCACGTGCCCTGAGCGGCCGGGGAGAAGAGGCTCACGAGGCCGCAGAAGGCGGCGAGCAGCGCGGCGCACACGTAGAGCGGCGGCGACCAGGCCTGGCCGCGCCCGCGTTGCACCGCGAAGCCGATGGCGAGCCACGCGAGCGCCAGGGCGCCGAGCAGCGGGGCCTGGGCGCGGTAGGGTGTGCCTTGCGCCGCGGCGAGGGCGAACAGCGCCGCCACGGTGAGCCAGCACACGGTGCCCACGCGGAACCCGTGCGATGCGTGCAGCCGGGGCATGAGCCCGTACAGCAACACGAAGAGGCCCGCTGCGCCTGCCACCCGCGCGTCCACGCCCGGCCAGCCCTGGATGAGCGCCGCGCAGGCCAGGGCAATGCCGGCGAGGTGCCCCGAGAACGCCCAGCCGCGCGACTCGCTGGGGAAGCGCCCCCTTGCCAGCGCCGCCGCCACGAAGAGCGCGGCCACCACGCCCGCGCCGGCGGCCAGCCGCGCCTCGAGCAGGGGCATTTGGCCGAAGATCACCAGAAGCGTCCCGAGCGCGAAGAGCGCCCCCGCCACCCGCGCGAGCCGCACGCCGCGGCACATCGCCCATGAGGCCAGGCACGCTGCCGAGAGCGCCAGCACGCAGGCGCCGGCTCCCGCAGGGCGCAGGCCGCTCAGCGGGCCCAGCACAACGGCAGCCGTGGCCGCCAGGATGCCCACGCCGGTCACCAGCCTGTCGAAGAGGTCGCAGTTCGTCTGCCGGCCGCGCCAGCCGGCTATCAGAATGGCGAGGCAGCCGACGGCGGTGGTGGCATAGAGGGCATGCGCCGCGCCCGATGCAGCCGCAAGCACCACCGCGGCCGCTGACAGCACGAGCCACGCCAGGTTGGCCGCGCCGCGGAAGACCTTGCGGCCGTCGGCGCTCGCCACTGCGAAGGCCGCCCCCGCGGCGAGCGCCGCGGCACCACAGGCTACCCAGGCCAGCGGCAGGCGCCCCGAGAGCAGCACCGCCGACACCACGGCCCCCGCACTCGCGGGGCCTGCGGCATACAGGAAGCTCTGGCTGCGAGTCACGCCCGCCATCGCAACACACGCTGCCAACGCCACGGCGGCCGCCGCGAGCGCCGCTAGCGGCCCTGCCACCGCCAGCGCCACGTACCAGGCCACGAAGGCAGGGAACACGGCCGCCTCGGCCAGAGCCAGGCGGGTCGGGGCCGCGCTCTTGTCAGCCAATTGCTCGTGCAGCAGGCCCAGCCCGAGGACGAGGGCGGCCGGCGCCGCCACGAACAGCCCCGCCGCCAGCCCGGCAGGCGCATGCGCAGCAAGGCCGAGCACCCCGGCAGCCAGAAAGTAGACGGCCGGCAGCACGTGGACGTTTCGCGTGGCCGACGCGGCGCCACGCCGCAGGGCCACCCAGCCGAGCGTCAGACCGCAGGCCAGCGCCGCCGTGGCCGCATAGGGGTTCACGGGCAAGGCCAGGGTCACCGGGATCAGCGGCAGCGTGAATGCGATGGAACCCAGGAAAAGCCACTTGGCAACGGCGCGCTCGGCTTGCGTGGCGCGCCGCACGTCGCCCACCGCCTCGGCCAGCCAACCATAGGCCAACCACAGCGTGAACGACGCCAGGGTGAGGTCCAGCAGCAGAAACCGCCACTCGAAGGCGGTGGAGGCCAGCGACAGGAGGATCGCGCCCGCTGCACAGAAGAAGAAATGGCGCGACCAGCCGAGCGTGCGCGCGCGATGGAGGCGCGTGGCCACCGAGAGCAGCAGGAGGGCAGAGGCCGCGCCGGCGAGCCAGCAGAAAGACGCCGACCACACGGCGGCGCTCAAGAGCATCGCGCCCAGCACGAGGAAAGCGGACAGTACATAGGTATAGCCGGCAGGCGCCCCCGCCACGGCGTGCGCCAGGTACAGCGCCGCGTAGCCCAGGAACGCGATGCCTGCCACGTAGCGCCCGAACCCAGACTGCCCCGCGAGGCGCGGCGCCTGCGCGAGCGCCCACGCCGCAAAGATCGCCACGGTGATGTTCATGGCGCGAAACACCGTGGTCGGGAACGGCGCCAACTCAGGCGAAAGGCGCCTTCCCAGGTGCCGCCCCACGACCCACAGCGCAACCACGAGCGGCACCGAGAGGATCGGAAACGACTGCGCCGGCGCGCCCAGCGCATAGCAGGTGAGGAAGTAGGCCACCGCGCCGAGCAGCATGGTTGCGTAGAGGAAGTGCGCCCGCCGCGTCACCACGGCCGCCATCAGGTAGGGCAGCGAGAACGCGAAGACCAGCCCCGCGGTGAGCCCCGGACGCTCCCCTGCGAAGTCCTTCGCGGCGATCACGAGCACGAGGGCGATCAACAGGCCGAGGTGCTGCAAGGCCTCGGCGGGAAAGGCTGTCAGTCTCCGGCCCACGGGTGCGTCACCCTCCTATGTGCGGGGACACGAATCACGCCCGACCCCGGCCCCCTCCTGCACAATCCGTGCCAACGCGGTGCCGCCGTGCCACCCCCGCGTTCTTCGGGCATCAGGGGCGGATCGCCGTGGCGCGCGGCGCGTGCGCGCGGCCACTGTCTTCCAGGAACTGGGAAAAAGAGCGGGAACATTTCCAGCGGCTGCCGGACCCCGGGGGGACACGACGGAGGCAGATGCCGCCCTCCGGCGAAGAACCGCCGTGTGCCTGGCGAGGCGGGGTCGTGGGCGCGGGGGCCGCGCGCCGGGGCGTTTGGGGCAGGGCGCTCACGCTCGGCGGCCGGCGCGGGAGAAAGGCGGCGGGGACAGTCTCCGGCAGGTTCTGGCCTTGGACGCCGGCCGGCAGTTGAAACGTGGCACACTATTTGCCATGCTACTTGGACCGCTGGGGCAGGTTCTGCGCCCGGAGAGTTTGAAACAACAGGTTCCTGTGCCCCAGAGGGCCCGACCACTGCCGCCGCGTGTGTCGTGTGGCCTGCACGGAGCGGAGCAACCAGGCGACGGCGGCAGAAGGAGAGCGAGAGCGATGAAGCGAAGCGTGCGGTGGATGGCGCTGGCGTGGATGCCCGCAGCGGCCGCCCTGATGGCCGGCGCGCAGGGCGAGGAGAAGCCCAAGTGGATCGGCGTGGAAGCCTGCGCCAAGATGTGCCACAAGTCCCAGGCCCAGGGCAATCAGCTCGGCATCTGGGAGAAGAGCGAACACGCCAAAGCCTACAAGAAGCTGCTCACCCCCGAGGCCAAGGAGGTGGCGAAGAAGCTGGGCATTGACGCGCCCGAGAAGAGCGACAAGTGCCTCAAGTGCCATGCCAGCGGCTTCGGGGTGCCCAAGGACATGCTTGAGGAAGGCTTCACGGTGGAGCACGGCGTACAATGCGAGACCTGCCACGGCGCCGGCGAGTTCTACAAGAAGCAGACGGTGATGAAGGACCGCAAGAAGGCCGAAGCCCTGGGCCTGGTCATCGGCGACGAGAAGACCTGTCTCCAGTGCCACAACGATACGTCGCCGACGTGGAAGGCCGACCGCTATACGACGAAGGATGGCAAGAAGGTGGGCTTCGACTTCGAGCAGATGTGGCCGAAGATCGCCCACCCCAAGCCGAAGGACACTGAGTAGGGCCGCAGGCAGGAAAGGGCTCGAATGCTCCGTACGTTACTGTGGGTGCTCGGCATCTACCGATCCGAAGAGAACGAGCGACGCCTTCGGTTCCGCCGACGATTCTACGTCTGGATGGCCGCGTTCGTCGTCCTCGGCGGCGGCGGGGTCTTCATGTGGCAGAGCACCAAGTCCTGGTTCTGCAAGACCTGCCATATCATGGAGCCGTACTACGAGTCGTGGAAGACCTCGACCCACGGCCAGAAGGGGGTGGAGTGCATCGAGTGCCACTTCCCGCCCGGCTTCCAGAACGCCCTGGCGGCCAAGTTCCGCGCCGCCTCGATGCTCGTGTCGTACATCACCGGCACCTACGCCACCCAGGCGCGGGCCGAGATCGAGGACGCCTCGTGCCTGCGCTCGGGCTGCCACGACACGCGGCTGCTCGAGGGCAAGGTCCGGTTCAAAGGCGTGCACTTCGACCACAAGCCCCACCTCTCCGACACGCGGCGCGGCAAGAAGCTCCGGTGCCAGACCTGCCACTCCCAGATCGTCCAGGGCCTCCACACCACGGTCACCGAGTCGGTGTGTTTCACCTGCCACTTCAAGGACCTCAAGAAGGGCCGCGTGGAGGAGCCTGTGGCCGGCTGCACCGGCTGCCACGACGTGCCCTCGAAGCCCATCAAGCTGGCCAGCGGCGACGAGTACAACCACGCCGACTATGCGAAGGTGCCTTGCTTCAAGTGCCACTTCGACTCGGTGGAGGGCGACGGCCGCGTGCCCCGGCAGGTGTGCATCGGCTGTCACAGCGAGCCCAGCCACCTGGCGAAGTTCGACGACCACGAGTTCATGCACGAGAACCACGTCACCAACCACAAGGTCGAGTGCTTCCACTGCCATAACGAGATCCGCCACGGGCGCGCCCCCGAGCCCGAGCCGATGGACCCCATCTGCAACCGCTGCCACGTGGGCAAGCACGACTATACGGCCCAGCTCTACCGCGGCACAGGCGCCCGCGGCGTGAAGGACAAGCCCAGCGCGATGTCGCTGGCCAAGGTGCAGTGCATCACGTGCCATCAGATTCTCGGCGGCCTGCCCGGCCACGCGCCCCTGGCCACGTACGAGGCCGGCGAGAAGTCGTGCATCGAGTGCCACGGGAAGCAGATCGAAGGCACGCTGGCCTCATGGAAAGAGGAGGCCGCCGACGCATTGAAGAAGGCCGAAGACGCCCTCGCCAAGGCCGAGGAGGCCGCCAAGGCCCTCACCGATCCCGATGCGAAGCAGAAGGCCGAGGCCCTGCTCGGCGACGTCCGCCACAACCTCAACCTCGTCCGCTACGGCAAAGGGGTCCACAACCTCGAGTACTCCCAGAGCGTGCTCAAGGCCGTGCGCGCCAGCGCCGCCGAGGTCGCCAAGCTGGGAGGCGGGAGATGAGCGCCCCGGCCGAGCAAGCCGAACCGAAAGCCGCCTCCGCCCTCCAGCGCGCGCTCAGGCTTCTGCGCTCGGTGCGTTTCGCCATCGTGCTCATGGCCATCATCGCCGCCGCCTGCATCGTGGGCACCCTTGTCAAGCAGGAGCCCTACGACCCCACGAAGGCCATCGCTCACTATGGCCGCGCGCTCGGGCTCCTCGTGGGCCTGCTGGGCCTTCACCAGCTCTACCACACCTGGTGGTTCATCGCCCTGCTGGGGCTCTTCGCCCTCAGCACCACCGTGTGCGCCCTGTCGCGGCGCCGCTTCCGCCTGCACACGATCGGCTCCAGCGTCGTGCACCTCAGCGTGCTCTTCATCGTCGCGGGCGCCATTGTGCGCGGCGCCGTGGGCATCGAGGGCGTGGTCACGATCACCGAGGGCCAGACCGTTGAGGAGTTCGACACCGACCAGGGCAAGCTCCCCCTCGGCCTCCGGGTGCGGCTCGACGACTTCCGCGTCACCCGCCGCGCCGACAAGGCCGAAGTCATCGTCTTTCTCCCCGGGGAGGAACGCGGCCGGGCCTACCCCGCGGCCGTGGGCAAGCCCGTCACGATTCGCCCCGACGGCACGACGCTGGAAGTCCTCCAGTACCTGCCGCATTTCATGATGGACGGCTCCCGCGTCTACTCCGCCTCGGAGGAGCCGGTGAACCCGGCCATCCAGGTGAAGCTCAGCGGCCCGGGCGGCGAATCGAGGCGTTGGCTCTTCGCCCGCTTCCCCGACGTGCACAGCCGCGGCGCCAGCGAGAACGACCCCATCCTCCGTTACCAGCAGCCCGTGCGCACCTTCGAGAGCCACCTCACCGTCCTCGACCCCTCGGGGGCTGAGCTGCGCAAGGCCGTCGTCCTCGTCAACAGCCCCTTGCGTGTCGGGCGCTACACCCTCTACCAGCTCAGCTACGACCAGCAGACCGAGCAGAGTTCCACCCTCGAGGTCGTCTACGACCCGGGCGTTCCTATCGTGTTCATCGGCTTCCTGCTGATGCCGCTCGGCATCGCCTACGTCTTCTACATTCAGCCCATCCTCAGGCGGAGGGCCGCCGGCCATGTATGAGCAGTTCTGGCGCCTCTCGTTCATCGTTTTCGCCGCCGCGCTGCCCCTGAGCGCCGCGCACGCCATCATCCGCCAGGCCCGCCGCAAGACCGGCGGCGCCCACGACCCCGCCTGGCTCGTCTGGTTCCGGCGCCTCGCCAACCTCGTCATCGCGGCGGGCTTCGCCGCCCTCACGGCCACCATCATCGCCCGCTGGAACGAGGCCGGCTACCCGCCGTTCTCGAACATGCCCGAGTCCCTGATGTGGATGGCCTGGGGCCTGTGCGCCGTGTACTTCGTCGCCCGCTGTTTCGCGGATTTCTCGGGCCTCGAGGCCGGCGCGTGCGTGGGCGTGCTCGCTGTGCTCGCCGTCTCGGGCCTCTTCGATCACGCGCCCAGGCCCCTCATGCCCGCGCTTCAGAGCAACTGGCTCATCTTCCACGTCCTCACCTGCATGATCTCCTATGGCGCCTTCTTCGCCGCTTTTCTCATGGCGCTGCTGTGGCTCGCCTTCTGGCGCCGGCGCGAGTCGGGCAAGGTGGTGGACGCCCTGTCGTACCACACCATGGCTTTCGGCTTTCTGCTGCTCACCGTGGGCATCATCAGCGGGTCGGTGTGGGCCAGGCAGGCCTGGGGGCGCTACTGGGGCTGGGACCCGAAGGAGACCTGGTCGCTCATCACCTGGTTCGTCTACGGCATCTACCTGCACTACCGGCTGCTGGGCGGCTCGCGGGGGCCTCGGCAGGAGCGGCTGCCGATGCTGAACGCGCTTTTCGCGGTCCTCGGCTTCGCCGTCACGCTCTTCACCTACTTCGGCGTGAGCTACCTGCTGCCGAGCCTCCACTCGTACTCGTGAGCCGGCCGCGGAACTCCCAGCCGCAGCCGTGGAGGGCGTGTGCCGCCGCCGCTGCGCCGGCGCAGGCGGGCCGCCGGCCTGCCCGCCTACGTCCCGCCAGCCGTGTCTGCCGCCTGACCGTCGCCTCCTGGCTCGGGCTCGGGCTGTTCGAGCTTGCGGTAGAGGCTGGAGAGGCTGATCCCCAACATCTTGGCCGCCTTGACCTTGTCTTGCCCCGTGAGGGCGAGGACGGCGCCGATGTGGTCCAGCTCGGCGCGGCGGAGGACGCTGCGGAGGTCGAGCGGGCGCTCGGCGGGGCCGGCGGCGAGGGCTTGGAGGCTGTGGGGCAGGCCGTCGGGGGTGAGGTGGTCGCCGTCGGTGAGGATCATGGCGCGTTCGATGGCGTTCTCGAGCTCGCGGACGTTGCCCGGCCAGTGGTAGGCCATGAGGATGGCCATGGCCTCGTCGGTGACGCCGAGGACGCGCTTCTTGAGCTCCTGGCTGAAGCGCTCGACGAAGTGGGCGACGAGGACGGGGATGTCCTCCTTGCGCTCGCGCAGCGGGGGCATGTGGATTTCGAAGACGTTGAGGCGGTAGTAGAGGGCGTCTATGAACTTGCCCTCGCGCGAGGCGGCGGCGAGGTCGGTGCTGGTGGCGGCGAGGATGCGCACGTCGGCCTTGACGGAGGCGGTGGTGCCGATGGGCACGATCTCCTTGGCCTCGACGGCGCGCAGGATCTTGCTCTGGAGGGGGAGGGGCATGGCGCCGATCTCGTCGAGGAAGAGGGTGCCGGCGTCGGCGGCGAGGAAGAGCCCCTCCTTGCTGCGGACGGCGCCGGTGAAGGCGCCCTTGGAGTGGCCGAAGAGCTCGCTCTCGAGCAGGGTGTCGGGCAGGGCGGCGCAGTTGACGGTGACGAGGCGGCGGTCGTGGCGCTCGCTGAGGCGGTGCACGGCGCGCGCGACCACCTCCTTGCCGGTGCCGCTCTCGCCGCTGATGAGCACGTTGCTGGTGGTGGGCGCGACGCGGCGGATGAGGTCGCGGACGCGCATGATCTTGGGGCTGTTGCCCACGAAGCTGCGCGGCTCGTAGCGGGCGAGGAGCTCGTCCTGGAGGGCGGCGTGGCTCTTCTCGAGGGCCAGGTGGCTCAGGAGGCGGTCAATGCGCAGGATCAGATCGTCGAAGAGGAACGGCTTGGTGAGGTAGTCTACGGCCCCGAGCTTGACGGCCTCGACGGCGCTCTCGATGTCGCCGTAGGCGGTGATGATGATGAGCTGGAGGCCGAGCTTGCGCTCGGCCACCTGGCGCAGGAAGTCGAGGCCGCTCATGCCGGGGAGGCGCAGGTCGCAGATGGCGAGGTCGAAGGGCCGCCGGTCGAGCAGGGCGAGGGCGTTCTCGGCCGTCTCGCTGCCCTCGACGAGGTGGCCCTGCTTGCGCAGCACGCCGCAGAGCACGTCGCAGAACGGCTGCTCGTCGTCAATCACGAGGATTCTGGCCTGGGGCATGCTTCTCTCCGTCGGGCGGGCGGATCGGCAGCGAGATGACGAAGGTGGAGCCTTTGCCCACCTCGCTCTGCACGCGGATGGCGCCGCCGTGCCGCTGGACGATGTTGTAGCTGACGGCGAGGCCGAGGCCCGTGCCCTTGTGGCCCGCCTTGGTGGTGTAGAAGGGCTCGAAGACGTGCTGGATCTGCTCGGGCCGCATGCCGACGCCGGTGTCGGTGATCGCCACCTCGATGGTGCCGTCGGCGCGCCAGCTTCGGACGGTGAGCGTGCCGCTGCCGCCCAGGGCGTCGAGGGCGTTGATCATCACGTTGACGAAGACCTGCTGGATCTGGTGCTCGATGAGCAGGGTCTTCGGCAGGTTGGGCTCGATCTCCGATGTCACCTGGATGCCGCGGGCGCGCCGGTCGTAGCGCAGGAGACGCACCGTGTCGTCCACGATCTTCCCCACGTCGCCGTACTTCCAGTCCTCGTCGCGGGCCGGGCGGCCGAAGTCCACGATCTCCCGCACGGTGCGCGAGATGCGGTCAATGCATTGCTGCATCATGGCGAGTTGCTGGCGCTCCTCGTCGCCCCTGGCCGAGAGCTTGAGCACCTGCACGAGCGAGAAGAGCGAGGCCATGGGGTTGTCAATCTCGTGGGCGATGCCGGCCGCCATCTGGCCGATGGTGGCCATGCGCTCGCGTTGGACGGCGTGGTAGCGGAGCTGGCTGAGCTCCTGGGCCTTGCGGCGCAGGAGGAACATCATGTTGTTGAAGCCCTCGGCGAGTTCGGTGAGGCGGTTGGGGCAGCTCCGGAGGAAGACTTCGCACTCGCGGCACTGGATGACTTTCTCGGCGAAGGGGACGTTGCGCCGCTCGTCGCACAGGGTGCCCTCGACCTGCCAGCAGCGCACGCCCCTCTTGCCGTAGCAGGGGCAGCGGGTGTTCGTGCAGGCGCGCGCCTCCCAGCAGGTGGCCAGGTGGGGGTTCGAGTAGTTCAGCTCGAGCGTCTGGTCGCGCGCGGCCGTGTTGATCAGCTCGGCCACCTGGCGGGCGGCGGCGTCGAGCTGGTTGCGCGAGTTCTCGATCTGCGCGACGAGGTGGCGAAGGTGCTCGTTCGAGACCTCGAGCTCGGCCGTCTTCTCGTGCACTCGGCGCTCCAGGATGCGGTTGAGGCGCGAGAGCAGCAGCGTGGCGGCGCCCGAGGCGCCGAGGACGACGAGGATGATCAGCGCGAGCTGCACCCAGTGGGCGCGGCGGGCCGCGTGCAGCAGCCGCAGGGCGTCGGCCCTCGGCGCCCACACGGCCACCGACCAGGGCTCGTCGGCCACGTGCACGGGAGCGAAGCCGGCGAGCTTGGGCTGGGTGACGGCCGTGTCGTAGCGTTGGGTCGCCGCGTCCAGCGCGTAGTAGTCGAACTCCGCCACGCCGGTTTCGCCCGCCAGCATGCGCTTGGCCAGGCGGCCCAGCGAGGGGAACCGGCCGCTCTCGTGGAGGATGTTCTTGCCCGGGCTGCGCGGGTCCACGCACCAGAGCACGCTGCCGGTGCCGTCAATGAGGAAGGCGTAGCCGCTTTCCGAGGAGTGCGCCGTGGCGAGGAACTCGCCGCCCAGGTAGTTGATATCCACCACGCAGGCCACGAGGCCCGCGAACTGGGCGGGCGTGTCGGCCGACCCGTCCACCATGCTGCCCGTGAACATCGGCACGCCGATGAGCAGGCCCTGGGCTCCCTGGCCGCGGCTCTCGAGGACCGCGAACTCCACGATCCGGGCGTCCGCGGAGGCCGCGGCGCGGGCCTTCTGGAAGTAGCGGCGCGCCGAGAAGTCCGCGCCCTCGACCGGGGCGTCGGTCGCGCTGTAGCGCAGGCGCCCGTCGGGGCCGATCACCCCCACGTCCCACACGCCCAGGGGGGCCAGCTCCTGGCTCTTCAACCGCAGGTCGCGGCGGGTCGTCTCCTCTTCCAGCCGCTGGACGCCCGGGTCGTGCGCGAGAGGCCGCAGGGCCTGGAGGAGCGTGCGGACGTAGAACTCGATCGCGTGCGCCGCCTCCTGGGCCAGCACCTGCTGGCGGCGCTTGAATTCGGCGAGGGTGGCCCTCTCGGTCTCGCCGAAGGCCAGCAGGTCCAGCCAGAACAGGAGGGCGATGAGCGCGGCGGCGCCTCCCGCGATCCCCCAGGGGAGCCAGCGGCGTGGCCATTGGGCGGGTGGGGCAGGGGGGAGGGTCATTTGCCCAGCTCCCGGAGCGTGCGGCTGGGGGCGGGCGCGTGCGGCGCCGGACCCCGGCTCAGCCCGAACAGCCGCAGAGCTGCCGCCAGAAGGCCGCCGCTGTGGTCCTCGGGCGGCGACGCCTGGAGGGCGGCGATCGGCTGGTGGAGGATCTTGTTCACCACCCGGTTCGCCATGCGCTCGATCTCCGCGCGCGCCGGCTCGGGCAGATCGGGCAGCTTGTTCCAGAGCAGGGCCAGCTCCTGGTTCTTCAGGTCGTGCAACCGCTGCGAGAGCTCGGTGATCGTGGGCGCCAGCGCCAGCTTGGCCAGCCAGGACATGAACTGCCCGACCTCGGCCTCGACGATGGCCGTGCAGTGCTCGACTTCGCGCTGGCGGAGGGCGAGGGTCTCGGCGACCACGGCCTGGAGGTGGTCCACGTTGTACAGGTAGCAGCCCTCGACCTCGGAGGCGGAGGGCTCGACGTTGCGCGGCACCCCGATGTCAATGACGAACACGGGGCGGCCCCGCCGTACGTGCAGGGCCTCGGCGATGTCGGCCCGGCGGATCACGTGGTGGGGGGCGTCGGTCGAGGTGATCACGATGTCGGCGCGCGAGAGCGACTCGCCGAGCCTGTCGAAGTGCACGGCCGTGCCGCCCCACGCGCGCGCGAGCTCCTCGGCGCGCGAGAAGGTGCGGTTGGCCACCAGCAGCGCCGAGGCCCCCGCCGCGTGCAGGCTGCGCACCACGGCCTCGCCCATCTCGCCCGCGCCCACCACGAGCACGGTGCGCCCCGCGAGCGACTCGAAGATGTGCCCGGCCAGTTCGACGGCCACCGACCCTATCGAGGCTCGGCCCGCGCCGATCTCGGTGCGCGTGCGCACCTGCTTGGCCACCGCGAGCGCCTGCTGGAAGAGCCTGTGGAGCACCACGCCCGATGCCCCGTGCCCGGCGGCGGCCTCGTAGGCCTGCTTGACCTGCCCCGTGATCTGCGCCTCGCCCACCACCAGGCTGTCCAGCCCGCTGGCGACGCGGAAGAGATGCCCCACCGCCTCGGCGCCCACGCGGTGATACAGGTGCGGGGCGAAGGTCTCGGGCCATACCCCGTGGAACTCGGCCAGGAAGGCGGGCACCACGCCCTCATCCAGCTCGCCGCGGCCGCAAACGTACACCTCCACGCGATTGCAGGTGGACAGGAGGACCGCCTCGTCCACCCCGCGGCGGTCGCGCAGGGCGGCCAGTGCGTCCGGGATTCTGCTCTTGGGGAAGGCCAGCGCCTCTCGCACCTGGACGGGGGCCGTCTGATGGTTCAGCCCTGTGACCCGGATGGTCATGATGCGCCTCGATCGGCGGCAGCCTGCGCGGGGTCCTCTGGCGTAACATCCGATGACGTATAGACATGCACTGTGGCGAAGCTCACCAGCGTGAGCAGGAACCCCAGGATCGTGAGCCAGGCGGCGCGCCGCCCGCGCCATCGGGCGCGCAGGCGCACGTGCAGCACCGCCGCATAGAAGAGCCACACGACAAGGCCCCCCACCACCTTGGGGTCCGCGTACCAGGCGTGGCCCAGGGGCGCCGTCGCCTGCCGCGCCCAGAGCACCCCGGCCACCAGACCCACCGTGAGAGCAGGGAAGCCGAGCGTCAGGGCCGTGCGGTCCAGCCGCTCCAGCGACTCCAGCGGCGGCAGCCGGCGCCACAGCGCGGCGCGCGACGGGTGATGGAGCAGGCGCTCCTGGACCAGGTACGTGGCGCCCGCGGCCGCGGCCACCGCGAAGCCCCCATAGCCCAGGTAGACGGGCACCAGATGAAGCGCCAGCCAGAAACGCGCCAGCGAGCCGCGGCTCATCGGCTCCGAGCCGGCCGCAGCCCACATCACCCCGAGGCCCAGCACGAAGGCCGCCCAGAACACGGTCCCCATCCCCTGGAGCCGCGCAGGGCGTTCGCACAAGCCGAACACCGCGCCGGCCACCCACGAGAAGAGGGCCACCGAATCGAGCCGCGTGTCAATCGGAAGGCCGCCGGACGCGAGCCCGCGCGCCGCCAGGAACCAGGTGTGCAGGACGAGTGCGGCGGCCAGGCTGCCCCACTGAAGCCGCCGCCAGGCGCGCCCGCGCCCGATCATGCCGCGCACCCTGACGAACGCGTGCACCGCATAGAAGGCCGTAGCGCATTGGAGCACCGCGAGTTGCACAGAGGTCATAGGCCACCCGGAGGCATGGCCAGCCGCCGGTAGAGACCCGCGACGGCCGCTGGCGTGGTGCCGCTTGCCCTTTCGCCATACCCGATACGTTCAGTGTACAAGCCTGAGCAACCATTGTCAAGGATGGGAATCTTCGTGGACATGCCCCCTAATCCTGATGCCTGCGCTCTTCTCGTCCCTACGCTCAGCCCCCCTTCCTCGTCCCCACCCTCAGCCCCTTTTCCTCGTCCCTACGCTCTGCGTGGGGACGGGCCTCTGGGCCGCTCTGCGGCCTCTTCGTCCTCGGAAAAGAATGGTCGCGGGATTCAGGAACCTCCCGCGGGCTGAGAACCCGCGGGAGGTTGGGGTTGGACGCGGGAGCGTCCGGACCTCCGCCCCCACGCGGAGCGTAGGGGCGAGCGGAACCTCCCGCGGGTTGCGAGCCCGCGGGAGATTACAGGACGGGGAGGTCGGACGCGGGAGGGCCTGTGCCGAGCGGCTGGCGGGCACAGCCCGCCCATGCTGTATCAACCCTGTGAGGAGGAGAGTGATACAGCATGGGTAGATGGGCGAGAATGGGCGATTCGCGCGGCTCCGGCCATGCTCGGTCATCCGCGGGACGAACAGGTACGGAAGGGACATGGCCGCAGGGCGTAAGACATTGCGGCATAGAGGGTTATGTGGCGGACCTCGCTGGATCCGCAGGGTCGGTCTCAGGCTCCCCAGTGGCGGTCGCGTTAGGAGCGCGAGACCCTGATGAGCCTCAATCCCGTCCCCCCTCTGAGTTGAGGAAGTATGGCGCCTCTTGGGAGCCGACCCGCCTCCGCTGGCTGCGCGCTGTTCCCGCCGTCTCCAATGAGTTCGGCCTTGTTCTGCAATTCTGGGAATGGCCGCAATCCGCGATCGTACTCGGGTGTGCGCCGGTGCGTTGGTGGCCTTTGCAAGTCATTGTGACGACGAGAGTTAGCAGAAAGCTACTGGCTGGATTCCACCGGGAGGCCGTTGGCACGGAAAATGCTATGGAACTACTAGCAAGCGTGATTGGAAGCACGCAGACTACCCAGGACACCGGCCGAACATGAGGCGTCTGGCCATCGCGAGAGAGGAGGTGAAGCTCAGAGAGGCGCCGCAAGTCCAAGGCTTGTGAACTTCGCTCGCGAAACAGAAGTCGAAGGAGAGTGGTATGAGGTTCCTGAAGGCAGCACTCGGCGTGCTGATGCTGATGGCGATGGCGGGCTTCGTGTTCGCTGGATCGGCGGACGGCGACCGCACGAAGGGCGGTCTGGACGGCACGGATCACGACCTCCGGACGCGCCTCGGGATCAACCAGATCTGCCTGCCGTGCCACGCGCCGCACCACGGCGTCGAGGCCGACGAGGGTCCGCTATGGAACCACGCCGTGACCAGCCAGACGTTCACCCGCCACGGCGAGAACGTCACGCTCGGCCACAGCAGCAAGCTGTGCATGAGCTGCCACGACGGCGTCACCGCCGTGAGCAGCTACGGCGGGAGCATCGGCAGCGACCCGATCACCGGCGGTGCCAACCTCGGCAACGACCTGACGGACGACCACCCGGTGGGCGTCGAGTATCCCACGAGCGGCCCCTACGAGCCCAACAGCAGCGCCGGCACGAACGTGGCCAGCTATCTCGAGGACGGCAAGGTCGAGTGCGCCTCGTGCCACCGTGCGCACGGCGGCCTGGATGGCAAGTTCCTCCGCGTGACCATCGTCAACAGCGAGCTCTGCCGCGTGTGCCACACCTTCTGATTCGCGGCGTCGCACGCAGTGTCTGAGCGCGGGGGGACTGGACGCGCCAGTCCCCCCGCCGCATTCAGGGGGAGCGATTCAGCGAGGCCGGGCAACGTCGTGACCAAGACGGCTCACATCGTCCTGCGTCTGGCCGCATTGGGCTCATCGGCCCTTGTGCTGGCCGCGTGCCAGCGGGTTCCGGGCGCCCCCCGGGACGCGAAGCCCGTCTTCTACCCGCTGCCGCCCGATCCACCTCGGATTCAGTTCCTGACCTCCATCAACACGGCCTGGGACGTTGTTCCCGAGCGGGTGGGCCTCGCCGGCTTCCTGCTCGGGCCACGCGACCCGGGCGCCCGGAACAAGGCCCTCGTGAAGCCCTACGGCATCGCCGTATGGAACGAGCGGATCTACGTGTGCGATCAACGCGGCGGCGATGTGGAGGTGTTCGACCTCGCCAGGGGCGAGCACCGCTCGCTGAGCGGCACACGCGGCCTGATGAAGTCCCCGACCAACATGTGTGTGGACTCCGAGGGCTACAAGTTCATCGTGGAATCCATGCGGGGAGTCATCCACGCCTTCGACCCGCAGGACGCCCACGTGGCCAGCTTCAAGCTCCAGGAGGGGCGCCCCGGCGGCATCGCGGCGGTGGGCAATGAACTCTTCGTCACCGACGTCACCGGCGACCGCATCCTGGTCCTCGACCGCTCGACGGGCCAGGTGCGGCGCACCTTCGGCAGCAAGGGCAATGAGCCGGGCCAGTTCATCATGCCCAACGCCATCGCCGCCGACGCCGCGGGCAACCTCTACGTCAGCGACCAGATGAACTTCCGGCTCCAGAAGCTCGACCGCGAAGGCAAGCCGCTCCTGGTCACCGGGAAGGCCGGCGATGCCTACGGCACCTTCGCACGGCCGCGCGGCGTGGCCGTCGGCCCCGACGGCACCATCTACGTCGTCGAGTCGGTCTTCGAGATCGTCCAGATGTTCAACCAGGAGGGCAAGGTGCTCATGGGCTTCGGCAACTACCACGGCGCGCCCGGCTTCCTCGAACTGCCGGCCGGCGTGGCCATGGACACCTCGTGCCTTAAGCACTTCGCCCGATACGTGGACCCGCGCTTCGAGCCCGAGTACCTTGTCTTCGTGGCCAGCCAGGTGGGGGCGGCCCGGATCGGCATCTATGCCTTTGGCCACCTCAAGCAGGGCGCGGAAATCCCGGCCCTGAGCATCCCCAAAGCGGCGCCCAAGCCGGCCGAGGCCCCGCAGCCGGCCCCCAAGCCCCCGGAAGGCCCCCAACCGGCCCCCAAGCCCGAGCCCCCCGCGCCCCCGAGCAACCGCCCGTGAGGCGCGGCGTCCTCGTCCCTACGCTCTGCTCCCTTCTCTCGTCCCTACGCTCTGCGTGGGGACGGGCCTCTTGGCCGCTCCGCGGCC